>NYSJ01000040.1 GCA_002682975.1 Paracoccaceae bacterium | reverse complement strand
TTCAAATAATGAACCAGTGGAACACTATTTGATATTGACGAATGATTTTTTGGCTGTCAAGTGTAAGGGTGGAGGTCTTACAAAAATGTCGACAATCGAGAAGGCACTTATGCTATTGGAACATTTCTCAAGAGAGCGTCCCGAAATTGGACTAACTGAGTTTAAAACAAGAACTAGTATCGACAAAGGTACCTTGCACAGACACCTTACGGCACTTAAAAATAGTGGCTTTCTCGAACAAAACTATTTGACAAGAGCGTACCGTCTTGGTCCAGCGGTGATCCGACTAGCGGCTGTACGAGAAAATACAGTACCAATCGTCAAAACCGTGAAGTATTATGTAGACAGAATTGCCGATAACATCCATGAATTAGTCCATGCCGCGTTGCCACAAAAAAATGGCATGTCGGCGATTTATGCCAAAGACGGAGGCTATCATGGAGTCCGTGTTAATTTTGATGAGGCAGAAATTTTACCATTTCATGCNACGTCGTCNGGGCTTGCCTTGTTAGCTTTCCATGATGATACCCTTGTGGCTAACGTGTTATCGAAAAAATTGGTCAGCTTTACTGATAGTACTCCAACTGATGCGGCAGATATAAAAGCCAATTTAGAAACAATACGTACCCACGGTTTTGCCTTTACAGATCAATCATATGAGGACGAAGTCGGTTCAGTCGCAGTCCCGTTTTTTGGAGTCAAAGGAGATGCCATTGGCACTCTTGCTATCGCTATTCCAGTGTCACGTATAAATAAAAGTTTTCACGAGATCATAATAAAACAACTAATCGTAGCCAGCACTGAGCTTTGCAGGGACTTGGGTGGTCAAATCCCTACAAATGTTGCTACGATTTGGGCGGCCAAGCTGGAGGTATAGCCGATGAAAGATTCTAATTTTCTGTCCGCACACAACGCCAAGCATCTATGGCACCCCATGGCGCATCCTGCAGAAATGCAGGCTCATCCTCCTGCCATCATTACCGCAGGTGAGGGTTGCACTATCCGCGATGCTGATGGNGCATCCATGATTGATGCCGTAGGCGGATTATGGAATGTGAACCTTGGATATTCTTGCGAAGTAGTAAAAAATGCCATCACNGAGCAGCTTAATGAATTACCTTTTTATTCAACGTTTCGTGGCACCACAAATGATAAGGTGATTGAATTAAGCGAAATGTTGCGAGACTTTTTTACACCCGATGGCATGGTACGCTCCTTTTTTACATCTGGTGGGTCAGACAGTGTCGAAATCGCACTACGCTTAGCCCGACAATATCATAAACTACGAGGAGAAAGTGGCCGCGTAAAATATATTAGCCTCAAGAAAGGCTATCATGGCACTCACACGAGTTGTGCTTCAGTGAACGGCAACTCAAACTTTCGGACACAATACGAGCCTTTGATGCCGGGTTGTTATCATATCCCCGCACCGTATCCCTACCGAAATCCTTTCAATGAAACTGACCCAGAAAAGCTAGCAGCCCATTGCATAGCCGCATTTGAAGATGAAATTGCATTTCAAGGTGCTGGTACTGTTGCTGCATTTATTATGGAACCTATCCTTGGTGCAGGCGGCGTAATACCACCCCACAAAAGTTTCATGCCNGCTATTAGGACCATCTGTGACAAATATGGGATTTTATTGATAGCAGATGAGGTCATTACCGCTTATGGACGTACTGGTGCATGGTCTGGATCACGCCTTTGGGGGGTACAGTCTGATATGATGTGTACAGCCAAGGCGATTACCAACGGCTATTTTCCATTTGGCGCTGTGATGTTGAACCAAAAGATCGCTGAGGTCTTTGAAAGCGATACTACTGGGCAAGCTTCAATCGGATCTGGCTATACCTACTCCGGACACCCAGTAGGCGCTGCGGCAGCCATAGCATGTGTAAAAGAAACACTACGTTTGAAAGTAAATGAAAACGCAGCAGTNCGCGGAATACAAATCTTTGACGGTGTGAAGAGGTTAGCAGAAAAATACGAAATCATTGGTGATGTGCGCGGCGGGCACGGGTTAATGACAGCTCTGGAACTAACATCTGACCGAACAACCAAAGCAGCTCCTAAAAAGGACAAAGTTAACGCTATCTATAAAGCGATNTATCAAAACGGTGTGATGGTGCGTGTTTCGGGGCCNAATGTTATCTTGTCACCACCTCTCNTNATATCTGAAAAAGAGACNGCAATGATTATCGATGCAATTGATGTGGCTATGGCGGCCAACCCACTGTGACCAACGCTGTNACATTATTAGGAACAAAGGGTGGTCCTTCNTTGCGTAAAGGNAGTCCATCTCCATCCTCTTCNGTGTTACAAATTAATAGCCAAACGATCTTAATTGATTGCGGAATTGGTGCAACGCGAGCTTTAGTTGAAGCGGATATATCCCTGTCTGATCTGGATGCAATTATCATTACCCACTTACATTCAGACCACCTTCTTGATCTTGGGCCACTGATATATACCGCCTGGACATCAGGGCCTCCACGACGTTTGCCACTGTATGGACCACCAGGATTGCGTGATTATTGGCGAAATTTTCTGAAAGCAATGAATTTTGACCACAGTACCCGAATTGTAGACGACAAGCGGAAACCCCTAGATGAACTTATTGAAGTGCATGAGTATGGTGAGGGGACCGTAGCATCCTTTGCCGGTATTGAGGTAAGTGCGTTACGTGTAGATCATCCACCAGTGACAGACTGTTTTGCATTGCGGTTTAAGACAGGGTCACAAACAGTCGTTTTTTCAGCTGACACCTGCTATTTTCAACCATTGGCCGAATTTGCAAAGAATGCAGATCTTTTGGTACATGAAGCCATGCTCAGCAAAGGGATCGACGCTTTAGTAGAACGCCTTTCTGGCGCACCGGGGCTGAGAGCACATTTGATCGCGAGCCACACCATGGCCGAAGATGTTGGCCGCATCGCCAAAGCTGCCAAAGTGAGAAAACTTGTTCTAAACCATTTAGTTCCTGCCGACGATCCAAGCTTTACAGACGCAGACTGGCAAGAGGCCATTGCATCAGAATGGGACGGACCAGTTACCGTAGGAAAAGACGGAATGCGCATTTTACTAACAAAAGGTGAGTAGAGCATGAAAAAGAGAATACTTATCGTTGGTACATACGACACTAAAGAAGACGAACTTCGTTACCTGGAACATATCATTATAGAACAAGGCGGTACTACCCTCACCATGGATGTCAGCGTGCTTAAAGGATCAACAAAGCCCACTGATATATCAAAACACGATGTAGCAAACGCCGCAGGCAGTACCATAGAAAAAGCAATAGCGCTGGATGACGAAAACGAGGCTATGCAAATTATGGCTAATGGTGCCTGCCAACTGACAACTCAAGCATATAATGATGGAAAGATTGATGGAGTTGTTATATTGGGCGGATCAATGGGAACAGATCTGGCATTGGATGTTTGTCTTTCACTGCCCCTTGGGTTTCCAAAATACATTATCTCGACGATTGCGTTCTCGCCACTTTTACCCACTGAGCGTATCCCTGCCGATGTACAAATGATCCTTTGGGCGGGCGGGCTTTATGGTTTAAATAGTATTTGTAAAGCGTCTCTCAGCCAAGCTGCAGGGGCCGTTTTGGGAGCAGCAAAATCATTAGAAGAACAAGACACCAACAAGCCAATGGTGGGAATGACTTCGTTCGGAAAAACTGTTCTTAAATACATGGTAACCTTGAAACCAGCTTTGGAGGCACGTGGTTATGAAGTAGCGGTTTTTCATCCTACCGGCATGGGTGGACGGGCATTTGAAGATCTTGCGACACAAGGGCGCTTTGTTTGCGTAATGGACTTTGCTACCCAAGAAATTGGTAATCACCTTTTTGGATCAGTAGTTTCAGCAGGGCCAAACCGACTAACGGCAGCAGCCATCGCTGGTGTTCCGCAAATCGTGGCTCCCGGTTGTCACGACCTTGTGGATTTTCCAGGCTGGCAGGACTTGGATGCACGATGGGAAAATCATGAAGTACATGCGCACAATCGACTTTTGTCATCAATTGTCTTATCAGACAAGGAACGTGAAGACGTTGCCAAAGCCCATACAGAGCGACTTGCTTATGCCACCAGAAAATCAGCTTTTATCATGCCACTGAAAGGCTGTCATGAATGGGACCGTGAAGGCGCACCACTACATAACCCCAGTGGGCTCCAAGCATTTGCAGAGGCCTTAAAAGTTTCGATGCCTGACAAAACCACACTTTATGAAATCGACAGCCACATCAACGATGCGGCTTTCACAGATAAAGTTCTAGCGGTATTCGACGAATGGTTTGGAGTTTGACGTAAACGCAACCAGTAAAAAATTTATGAATTTTTTATAACTCTTAATTTTCGTTACGAACTGACAGTTGCGATGTTTCAAATAACCATTCCACGTTATTGTCTTTTAGTGGCGTAGGATAATCACCTGTAAAACAATGATCGGTAAATGCTGGATTGGTGTCATCTCTACCCTGTTTATGCCCCATAGCTCTGTATAATCCATCGACTGACAAAAACGATAAACTATCCGCCCCAATATATGCTGTCATTTCTTTTTCTGATTTAAATGACGCTAATAATTGCGATTTGTCTGGTGTATCAATTCCGTAGAAGTCTGGATATTTTATCGGTGGAGAGGCTATTTTCATATGCACTTCCCGAGCACCAGCCTGCCGCATCAATTCTACTATTTTTATGGATGTTGTGCCGCGAACAATCGAGTCGTCTATCAGCACTACCCTTTTACCATTCACCGCATCTCTATTTATATTGTGCTTGAGCTTAACACCAAAATCACGCGTTGATTGCTGTGGTTCAATAAACGTTCGACCAACGTAATGATTTCTTATAATTCCTAATTCGAAAGGCAACCCCGCTGCTTCAGCATAGCCCAAAGCAGCTGGAACTCCGCTATCAGGCACTGGTACTACAACATCAGCAGAGCAGGGTGATTCCGAAGCCAGTTCTTGACCAAAATTTTTCCGACATTTATAAATACTTTTTTCTCCAAAGACGCTATCCGGTCTTGCAAAATATATGTATTCAAAAATACAGGGGCGCTTTTGTCTATTGGGAAAGGGCCTTATGCTTTCTATTTCTCCACCAGAAATTACAACTACCTCTCCGTTTTCGACTTCCCTTACAAACTGAGCGCCAATAATATCCAATGCACATGTTTCCGATGATAAAATAAACTGGTTTTCTAGCTTGCCAATTAATAGTGGACGTATACCCAAAGTGTCTCTGGCACCTATCAATTTTCCATCTGTCAAAGCAACTAAAGCGAAAGCACCTTCAATTTGGCTCAAAGCATCAACAAAGCGATCTATAACGCCCTCATTTCTGGAGCGAGCTATCAGTTGTAGAAATACTTCTGTATCTGACGTAGATTGAAAAATTGCTCCACTCTTTACCAATTCGTTTCTCAAGGTCAGAGCATTTGTAAAATTTCCATTATGTGCAATTGCAAAACCGCCCACAGAAAGATCAGCAAACAAAGGTTGAACATTTCTCAGGGCAGGTTCTCCAGTTGTCGAATATCTTACGTGGCCCATGGCCAGCTGGCCCTGCATTCTTTCCATTGTTGTTTTTTTTGTGAAGTGATCACTAACTAAACCAATGCGGCGTTCTGAATGAAAATGTTTTCCATCATAACTGACTATACCTGCAGCTTCCTGACCACGGTGTTGTAAAGCGTGAAGTCCTAGCGCCGTTACCGCTGCGGCTTCTTCATGTCCTGCAATTCCAAAGACACCACACTCTTCACGCAATTTGTCGTCAGATTCGTCCCAAAGAAACATTAAAAGCTCCGTAAGCTAAGTCATAAGGAAAAGATTTTCGATATATTAACACTAGCCATGACATTACACTTATTACAAGTAACATCATTACATTAATTTATAAGAATTAAGATTGTGGAGGTTTTAAAACTCAGTGGATTTTATATTTTTTTGGTACAGATCAAGTACTTTAAAAACCGACGAGAGAGTAAATTGTTTATTAGCCAGCCCTACTTTGTTTTAAAATTTTAAGAATATTCAGAAATATCTATTTACGCACAGTGTTTAATTTCAGCTATTGCTATTGTAGTGTAATATTTCAATCAATATGGTAACTNTNATATTAGNGATTTATGTAANCTAATTTTTCAATAAAAATAAGTANAAANTATGGAAATTTTATCAAAAAATAGTTGTTGGGGTGGAACNCAAGGCGTTTATCGTCATGTGTCTAAGACGTGCCAATGTGATATGACCTTTGCAGTTTTCTTGCCAGAAGAAGCTTTATTAGAACCCGTTCCTGTTTTGTGGTTCCTTTCTGGTCTCACCTGTACGCACGAAAACGCAATGGTAAAAGCGGGAGCACAGGCTTGGGCGGCAGAGGCTGGGATAGCACTTGTTTTTCCAGATACTTCACCACGCGGTGAAAATATCGAAGATGATGACGCCTTTGATCTAGGCCAAGGTGCCGGGTTTTACGTTAATGCAACCCAAAGCCCATGGAAACAACATTTCCAAATGTGGGACTATATTAGCGCTGAATTACCGTCGCTAATTGCAGAAAATTTTCATGTAGACATGACGCGTCAATCCATCACTGGACATTCGATGGGTGGGCATGGTGCATTAACGCTGGCCTTAAGTAATCCAGGTCACTTTGCATCAGTTTCGGCCTTTGCACCGATTTGTAATCCAACGAAATCTGATTGGGGACGCAAACAATTTGAAGCATATTTGGGGGATGACCACGCAGCATGGGAGAAATATGACGCAACGGTCTTAATGGGCGCAAACGGAACTAAATGCCCAGTTTTGATCGATACTGGAACTGATGACCAATTCTATGATTTACTTGGCACATCAGCGTTTGCGTCTGCTGTTGCAGACAAAAAGGTCGAGGCATCTATTCGGTTACAAAAGGGGTACGACCACAGCTACTTTTTTATATCCACATTTATGCCCGAACATATCGACTTTCATGCGAACGCACTCGCTCGAAAATACGACACTACGATTTAGTACTTATTATATTCACAAGTATGAGAAAACGTAATTAAGTATATTAAACAAAATGTTAGGCATAGGTCAAAATTCAACAACCGCACGAATTGACTCACCTGCATGCATCAATTCAAATCCCTTATTGATTTCGTCTAGGCTTAACTTGTGTGTAATCATAGGATCTATTTCAATAGTTCCGTCCATGTACCAATCGACAAATTTTGGTACATCTGTACGACCTTTCGCTCCACCAAAAGCTGTGCCTTTCCAAATTCGTCCCGTTACCAGTTGAAACGGGCGGGTCGAAATTTCTGCCCCAGCCGGTGCAACACCAATAATCACAGAAACACCCCAACCTCGGTGAGAACACTCCAATGCATCACGCATAACTTTTACATTACCAGTTGCGTCAAACGAATAGTCTACGCCACCGAATGCATCCTCTTCTGTCTTTGTAATATCGACGATAGCCTGAGTAACGCTTTTCTCACCCAGCTTTGATGGATTAATAAAGTCAGTCATCCCAAATTTCGCGGCCATTTCAGCTTTTGTCTCATTCAAGTCTACGCCGATTATTTTACTGGCTCCCGCCATTCGAAGGCCTTGAATGACATTGAGGCCTATACCACCTAAGCCAAACACTGCAGCCGTTGCCTTTTCTTCGACACCAGCAGTATTTATAACAGCTCCAATGCCAGTCGTCACACCACACCCGATGTAACAAATTTTATCAAATGGAGCATCATCACGTACCTTTGCTAACGCAATTTCAGGCATCACAGTATGATTAGAAAATGTCGAACAACCCATATAGTGATAAATTGGCGTTCCATCCAACATAGAAAAACGCGTTGTTCCATCTGGCATTAACCCTTGGCCCTGCGTTCCCCTAATTGCTGTACACAAGTTCGTTTTACCTGATTTGCATGAATAGCAGCTTCCACACTCAGGCGTATAAAGCGGGATGACGTGATCTCCAGGCTTTAAAGTGGTCACTCCGTTGCCAACCTCTAATACTATGCCTGCACCCTCGTGCCCTAAAATGGCGGGAAAAATTCCTTCTGGGTCATCACCAGATCGAGTAAACTCATCGGTGTGACAAATACCTGTCGCTTTTATCTCAACTAAAACTTCACCATCTTTCGGTCCGTCTAAATTCACATCCATTACTTGAAGTGCTTCACCTGCCGCTAAAGCAACTGCTGCCCGTGTACGCATAATAAGTCTCCCAAAATAGTTCTTGATCGAAATCGTGATTCGGTCTCAGTATACGAGAAATAGTATCATTTTATGAGAAAATANAAATAGTGTGAATTTAGCAAGAGTACTTAACATTCTGGAAATTTTGTCGGTCGCCGGGCGACCTCTTACNGCTGCTGAAATTCANAGCGTAACAGGNGTACCAAAACCAACNTGCTATAGGNTATTACAAACTTTGCTTTCAGAAAAAATAGTCGAATANAGCGAAGAAGATGGTCACTATGTAATTGGCGAGCGTTTAATTCGGATCGCCCTATTAGGCAAATCCGATGTAGATGTNAGACGCGTTTCTGCTCCTCTGCTTAAAACGGCAGCAACNAAGTTCAATGAAACAACATTNCTGGCAAGGTTTCGAGATGGTAGAGTAGAAATNATTCATGTCGAAACACCAGAAGACCCCAACCGTGCATTCATACATCCTGGATTAGGCGAGAGACCCATGCACGCGTGCTCNTGCTCGAAGGCCATTGCTGCTTTTTCAGAAGAACCATTTATGGAAAAAATATTAAAAACCACACTTAAGGCATATACCTCGCACACTAAAACAACGCGCGAGATGTTGTTGGTTGAATTCGAACTCATTCGAGACCAAGGATATGCAGATTGCGATCAGGAAATTGACGTTGGCATAGCGAGTGTTGCAGCGCCAGTTACCATGGGAAACATTGGCGCGGTTTTCAGTGTTGGCGCTGTTGGCCCAATAAGACGTTTCGATAAGGATTACAGACAAAAGATTGGCGTAGATTTAAAGCAGTTGGCTAGAAAAGTCAGTGGCGCCATCAAATTATGCAATGTTGCTGAGGTGTAGATAATCACGGTAGCAATGTAGAACCCCGTTAAAGGGAAACTTAGGGAGAAAAATATGAATAAGCCAATGAAACCAGACCCCACTTTTCACGCATCGCCTATACTGGCTATGCGGGCACCAGTGGAAAATTTTGCATTTACAATTATGCTTGGCAAAGACACATCACATCATGATGGCCTGGCAGTAATTGATTTAAGAAAAGATTCTAAAACCTATGGCGAAATTGTTCATCAAGTAATAGCTCCAACAACTGGAGATGAATTTCATCACTTTGGATGGAATGCCTGCTCTTCATCGTTATATCCACTTTCTGGACACGCTTTTCTGGAACGACGCTATCTGATCGTACCGGGGATAAGATCAAGCCGGATCTATATCTTTGATGTCAAAGATCCGCTAAACGCAACAATTCATAAAGTTATAGAGCCGGAGGAAGTATTCGAAAAAACTGGTTACTCAAGACCGCACACGATACACTGTGGCCCAGAAGGTATCTATGTCTCCACTCTTGGTGGATCTGGGGAAGATGGAACTGAGTCGCCTCCAGGCATCTTCATAATGGACTGTGAAACATTTGAAATAAATGGTATCTATGAGCTCGACCGTGGCGAGCAAGATAAACATTACGACTTCTGGTGGAACATACCACAAGACTACATGGTAAGTTCAGAGTGGGGACTTCCCCCACAATTTGAAAATGGCGTGGTGCCAGGAGACCTAGTAGGTGGTAAATATGGACACAAAATTCATTTTTGGGATCTGAGAGCTCGTAAGAACATCCAAACGATTGATTTAGGTGAAAATTACCAAATGGCTCTTGAAATCAGACCTGCGCATGACCCAACGAAATCTTATGGCTTCTGCGGTGTGGTTGCTGATAATACCAACTTACAAGGTGCAGTCTTTACTTGGTGGCGTGACGATGACGGCAAATGGCAAGCAAAAAAAGTCATAACGATTGACCCAAGACCAGAAGATCCTGAAAACCTTCCAGAATTAATAAAAGGGTTTGGTGCGGTACCAGTATTAGTTACAGATATCGATCTCAGCCTTGATGATAAATATCTGTACGTTGCGTGCTGGGGAATTGGAGAAATGCACCAATATGATGTTTCAGATCCATTCAATCCTGTTCTGGCAGGAAAAGTTGAGTTGGGTGGCATCGCGAAAGAAACAAAACATCCAAATGGTAAAGATTTTATCTATGGACCACAGATGGTTGAAGTCAGCCGGGATGGTAAACGTGTCTATTGGACCAACTCTCTTTATTCAACTTGGGATGATCAATTCTATCCTCACCAAGAGGGGGGGCAAATGGTCATGGCAAATGTTGGTGAAGATGGCGGTTTGACTTTGGATCCCGACTTCTATGTCAATTTCCCTGAAAACATGCGTGCCCACCAAATACGATTAGAAGGCGGGGACTGCTCTACAGATAGCTTCTGTTATCCATCAGTTTAGGGAGTGGAAACTACTTCATTGGCGGCCCTTTGGTGGGCCGTCATCCTTTCAGGTGCTTATCATGGCCTAAATCC
>NYSJ01000039.1 GCA_002682975.1 Paracoccaceae bacterium | reverse complement strand
GCTATAGTCGATATTTGGTAAATGGATTGCGAGAAGCATTTGATTTGCCTGGAACGCCAATTAGGTTAACTATGCGTTCACAGGCAGATAAAAATCCATATAAAAACCGAAAAAAATCACAACCTTCAAAGCTCAAAAAGCATTTATAGAAGCACTTAGCTACTATATGTCAATTGCTTGAAACCAAAGCCTGGTCATTCCAAATGCCCAGTAGAGCTTATTTGACTGCAGTTGTTAAGATAAGGACTTAACGCTGTAGGCAATGATATTGAACCATCTTCATTTTGACCGTTCTCTAAAATTGCAATTAAGCAACGTCCCACTGCCACTCCGGAACCATTGAGGGTGTGCACAAACTGTAGTTTGCCGCCATCGGCTGGTTTGAATCTCGCGAGCATTCTCCTTGCTTGAAAATCTCCACAAATTGATACTGAAGATATTTCGCGGTATTTTTTTTGTCCGGGTAGCCACACTTCTAAATCGTGAGTTTTTCGAGCCCCGAAACCCATATCCCCAGTGCACAATAGAACTATTCTATACGGTAAACCTAATTTTTCTAAAATTGCCTGTGCACACTTGGTCATCCTTGAGTGCTCTTTAAGCGATTCATCTGGATGGGTTATTGAGACCATCTCGACTTTTTCAAACTGATGTTGCCGTAGCATCCCAGATGTGTCCTTGCCCGCGGATCCTGCTTCGGAGCGAAAGCACAAAGTATGCGCTGTAAGCCTAATAGGTAAGTCAGATTCTGGTAGGTTTTGTCCAGAAACAGTATTTGTAAGGGTCACTTCAGAGGTTGGTATTAACCACCAACCGTTGGTTGTTTTGTAACTATCCTCTGCAAATTTAGGTAACTGATTAGTTCCATACATTGCTTCGTCTCGAACTAAAACTGGTGTCATAGTTTCTGTAAGATCATGTTCATTGATATGAGTATCTAGCATGAACTGCGATAAAGCGCGGTGCACGCGAGCTATTGACCCGCGAAGTAAAACAAATCTAGACCCTGAAAGTTTTGACGCTGTCTCAAAATCCATTCCGGGTTTTGCACCTTTTATCTCAAAGTGCTCTTTAGCATTTTTAATTTCTGGCGGAGTGCCCCATTTAAATATTTCAATATTTCCCAACTCATCCTCACCAACCGGCACATCACTCAGTGGAAGATTAGGAATAGTCATTAATAAATTGGTCAAGTCGTGGTTTAGTTCTTTTGCCTTTGCGCTTTTTGAAGCAACCTCTTTCTTTTTGCTTGAAACCAAATCTCGAAGTATTTTGAAAGCATTTTCATCATTTGATGACTTTGCTTTACCGATCTCTTTAGCGGCTTTATTTTGTTCGGCTGTTGCTGTTTCAGCGGCTAAAATTGCAGATCTTCGTTCCTCATCAAGCGCAAGAATTTTTGCAGACATTTCGTAAATGCCGCGAAGACCTAGAGCTTCATCAAAATCTTGTGGATTTTCTCGTATGCTTTTAATGTCGTGCATTAGATTATGTCCTATTCGATTATTTTTGGCTCTTATGCTATATTACAATGATAAAGTGTATACATATATAACCTATAATAACAGAATCTTTGGATACTTTCTTTACCCTTATTACTTTATGCACGAACGAACCAAATAATAATTAAAGGTACCTTGCAAACTGAGTAACAACGGCATAGGTTTCGCCCGACACGAAAGTTTATAAATCAAGGAATTCTTCATGGAAGCATTTGCACAATTTGTTCCTCTAATTCTTATTTTTGCGATTATGTATTTTTTACTTATTCGACCTCAGCAACGTAAGTTAAAAGATCACAAAAAAATGGTGGAAAGTCTTAGGCGGGGAGATATGATCGTAACCCAAGGTGGATTAATTGGAAAAGTAACAAAAGTGAAAGAGGACAATGAGGTTGAAGTCGAGTTGTCGAAAGGCGTACAAGTTAGAGTGGTTCAGTCCACTGTTGCTCAAGTTCTTTCAAAGACCGAACCGGCGTCTTAACGTTTTTGTTGAATTTTTATGCTGCAAATACAAATATGGAAACGCGTGCTCATTTATGGGCTAGTTATAGCAGGCCTTTTATTTGCTTTACCTAATGCCTTCTACTCAAGAGTAGAGAGCTTTAACGATGCAAGTTTGGCCATTNAGAACGGTCAAGATCCNACATTATTTAAAGATGAGAAAAANCTTTGGTTTGAGTTCCTACCAACTTCCCTCGTTAATTTAGGTCTAGACCTACGAGGAGGNGCTCATTTACTTGCNGAAGTTCGNACGACTGATGTTCATGCTCAAAAGATTAAAAGTTTGTGGGTAGATGTCCGAGACGTGCTGAGGCAAAAGAGATCGGATGTTGGCACTATTAGATTACAAGATAGCGACCCAGGGACATTACGTGTAAAAATTTCAAAACCAGATGCAATGCAAACAGCGATTGAGGCTGTGAGTTCACTNTCAAAGCCTGTTGTAAGTTTGATACAAGCCGGTGCCGACGATTTAAAAATCTGGTCTGACGGTGATGAGTTATTAGTTTCTTTATCTGATGCTGAAGTGCTTGCTACTAATGAAAGAACGATGCGGCAATCGTTAGAAATAATTCGGAGGCGAGTTGATGAGGTGGGTACGCGTGAGCCAACTATACAACGNCAAGGTATAGATCGTATTTTGATACAAGTGCCTGGTATAGGTTCGGCGACTGAGCTAAAAGAANTGATTGGTACGACGGCTCAACTAACCTTTCAGGCTGTGATTGGGAAAAATTCGTCCTCTTCAGNTTCGTCGGCGTTTGGCAATGAAGTTTTGCCTTCATTGGATGAGGAGGGAGTATACTACACCCTGGAGAGTGCTGCAGTTGTAACAGGCGAACAGCTNGTAGATGCGCAACCTAGTTTTGACCAAAATGGCAGACCTGCGGTGAATTTCAGGTTCAATCCGACAGGAGCGAGAAAGTTTGGAGACTATACGGCCGAAAACATTGGAAGCCCTTTTGCAATTGTTTTAGATGAGGAGGTGATAAGTGCGCCTGTCATCCAGTCTCATATACCAGGTGGTTCTGGTATAATAACAGGTAACTTTACCATTGAGGAAAGTACAAATCTGGCTATTTTGCTTAGAGCTGGTGCGCTTCCTGCTGGGCTAGAGTTTTTGGAAGAAAGGACCATCGGCCCTGAATTGGGAGCGGACAGTATAAAAGCAGGCAAACTGGCTTGTGTGGTCGCATTTGCTGCNGTGTTAGCTTTCATGTTTATGAGTTATGGTTTGTTTGGTTTATTNGCAAATGTTGCATTNATTATAAATGTATTTTTAATTTTTGGTTTGTTAAGTGCTATCGGTGCTACTTTNACACTTCCTGGTATTGCAGGAATTGTNTTNACTATAGGTATGGCAGTCGATGCTAATGTTTTGATTTTTGAGCGTATAAGGGAGGAAATCAAAACAAAAAAGGGTCCAGCAAGATCCATTGAATTAGGTTATGAAAAGGCACTTTCAGCAATTATAGATGCAAATATAACCACATTTATTACTGCAGTAATTTTATTTGCTATGGGATCAGGTCCTGTAAGGGGTTTTGCAGTTACTCTTGGGCTGGGAATTATTACCTCAGTATTCACTGCAATATTTGTGACCCGGCTCTTAATAATTGTGTGGTTTGAACGTAGTCGGCCGAGAGAAATAAAGGTTTGAATATGAGATTGAAGCTTATCCCAAATGAAACTGCGATCAATTTTTTTGGAAAATCAAACGTCTTCTTTGGCGTCTCAATTCTTGCAGTTTTTCTTTCTGCTATAACTTATCTTTTTTTAGGCTTGAACTTTGGGATTGATTTCAAGGGTGGGACCTCTATCCGCTCGGAGAGTAGAGTAGAGCTTGATATAGCAAAATATAGACAGGCTCTATCTGGTTTAAACCTGGGCGATGTGACAATATCAGAAGTTTTCGATCCAACATTCGACGCCGATCAAAAAGTTGCTTTAATTCGGATCGAAGCACAAGATGGTCAAGAAGCAGTGACATCTGAAGTCGTAGAAACGATGCTGGCCACTTTACGGGCAGATGTGTCGGAGGACATTAAGTTCCAAGCTGTAGAAAGTGTTGGCCCAAAGGTATCAGGGGAATTAATTAAAAAAGCAGTAATGGCAATCTTATTGGCGATTGGTGCAGTTTTGTTTTACATATGGCTACGTTTTGAATGGCAATTTGCGCTAGGTGCAGTGTCCGCCTTAATACATGATATAATTCTTACGATAGGCATATTTTCCATTTTGCAAATCAAATTTGATTTAGCAATAATTGCTGCTTTNTTGACTATTGTGGGGTACTCACTNAACGATACNGTTGTTATCTTTGATAGGGTGCGTGAAAATTTAAGGAAATTTAAGAAGAAGCCACTGATTGAGGTGATGAATTTATCCATCAATGATACTCTNAGTCGCACAATTATGACGTCTTTAACCACGCTCCTCGCGTTAATTGCTTTATTTACACTTGGTGGCGATGTAATCAGAGGTTTTGTATTTGCGATGATTTGGGGAGTGGTTGTGGGTACCTACAGTTCAGTTTTTGTAGCCTCTAACATTTTACTGCTTCTTGGTGTGAAACGTGACTGGTCAAAACCAAATGCAGAGGCTGGGACTTCTGTGCCACAGCCATGAGCCTTAACCTTATAGTTGAGGTGTTAGAAACTAATGGGCTATTATATGTCGCTTTAACAGCATTAACAGCTGGGATCGTAAGGGGCTTTTCTGGCTTTGGAACAGCTATGATATTTTTGCCGGTTGCTGGTAAATATTTTGAGCCGGTAACGGCTATCATAGTTCTGACAATAATGGATTTGTGCGGTCCAGCGCTAATAGTGCCAAAAGCTTTGCGAGACGCTTATAAACCCGATTTGGTGCGACTAATTGGTGGCATGGTTATTACGCTTCCAATTGCGCTCTACTTCCTAATGAATATGGAGACTGAAATATTCCGTTATATTGTGAGTATTCTCGCTTTAGTATTGATCTTTGTACTTTCCACTGGTTGGAGATTTCATCGTCAACTTAATAGTGGGGCGTTAATCGGGCTGGGTGGTCTTGCTGGTGTTTCTGGTGGCATAGCTGGCGTGCCTGGGCCGCCGGTAATACTATTCTACATGGCGTCTATACATCCGGTAAAAGTAATAAGAGCGAACAATCTCCTGTTTCTTTTTGGATTTGATATTTTTGCGCTGTTTTTTCTCAGTATTGCGAGTGTACTTAATATATATGCCGTTATTTTAGGGTTAATATTGGCAATTCCAATGGGTTTAGGAAACATTATTGGTGCAGTTCTTTTTAATCCTGATAAGGAGAAGCTATATAGGAAAATTGCTTTTTTGATAATCACACTATCTGCCCTAACTGGGCTTCCGTTGCTCAGTAATAGTTTTGATAGCTTTTTGGGCTGATACAATTTAAATATAAGCTTTTTATAAAGATAATAATAATTTATTTTTAAAGACTTACCTTTTATTTTTAAGGTGAAATATACGTATTTAGTTACTCAAATTTGATACTTTTTCTGCTAGATAAATTAGTCTATGTTTTGGGTATGGTGTTGTCAGTAGAAAATTTAGCTGTTTCCCGAGGTGGGATATGTCTTTTCGAGGGACTGAATTTTACGGTTTTACCTGGCCAATTTATCTCATTGACTGGTAGTAATGGTGTGGGAAAAACCACTCTCTTAAGATCTATAGCTGGCTTACAGCCTATAGATAACGGTCAGATCGTCATAAATTTGGATGACATTGTTTTTGCCG
>NYSJ01000087.1 GCA_002682975.1 Paracoccaceae bacterium | reverse complement strand
CAGGGCGATATTATTCTAGGAGGAACAGCTCTTGGTTTGCATCGTGTGCAATCTGGAGAAAGCATAAGCGTAAAAGTTGATGGAGAGTTAGCAGTGCAATGCTTCGTAAAATAGCATATTAAAGATCTCTTTTATTTCGCCCTGTTGGTCGATAATTAGGGTGCTCTATTTCTTATCAAATTGTGCTTTTGCTACTCAAACTGTACTTGTAGTGTAAGCATAATTTGGTTAGCCATGTTTCTTTAGACCGTTTGTATTTCCAAAAAATTATTGAAAGTAAAGGCATGCTAGCTGAAAGTCTAAAGATCTACTTAGATAAAATTGGGATCCACTACTCATGGGTCATGGCAGCAATGGTGTTCCTGTTTACTTTGGCCACTTCTTCCATAGGCAATGCCCCTCAGATTTTAATCTTACCAATTACTGAAACACATGGCTGGAATATCTCAGATGTTTCGTTAGCTACAGGTCTGATGTATCTAATGACGGCACTTCTATGCCCCATCGGTGCACCGCTGATGCTTCGAATTGGGGTTATAAACGTAGTACTTATAGTTATTTTTCTGGAGATTTTAGGGCTTCTTTGCACTGTTTTCGCATATGAAAAATGGCATCTTTTGTTTAGTATAGGGCTGTGCCTCGGAATTGCTTCCGGGATAATTGGTTTAGGCCTTGCTGCTACGGTCGCCACAAGGTGGTTCACTGCAAGACGTGGTCTAGTAGTGGGTATCATGACTTCGGCGTTCGCGGCAGGGCAATTAATTTTTATGCCATTAATGGCATGGATTACCACTGTCTATAACTGGCAGTTCGCAATTGCACCTGGATTGACCGGTGGTATTATTTGTGGNGTTTTATTTTTNTTATTTGGCAAAGACTGGCCTTCNCAACTCNAATTACCTGCATATGGTGANGATGAAATCTATNATCCACCAACNAACAATCCTGACAATGCAGTGACNATTTCAGTCAAAGCTCTNNTGGNNGCNATCAATCANCCAGCCTTTTGGGNTTTNACGNTNACCTTCTTCATNTGCGGATTNACNAGTACAGGCATTGTTGGNCANCATTTTATNCCATTCTGTGCTGATAACAATGTTGGNATTATAATGGCNTCCTCATATTTAGCTTTNATGGGTTTTTTCAATTTCATNGGNACNATGGGATCAGGTTGGCTNTCAGANAGNTATAATAANTATACTCTACTTGCGATTTATTACGGTTTNCGAGGNNTGTCNNTNTTTTATCTTCCTTACAGNAATTTTGATATCTACAGTCTCACGCTTTGGGCTATATTTTTTGGCCTAGATTTCATTGCGACTGTTCCCCCAACAGTAAAGTTGAGCGGCAAATTTTTTGGGACAGTAAACGGTCCTATTGTTTTTGGATGGATTTTTGGTGCCCACCAACTAGGCTCNGCTGTAGCAGCTTACGGTACTGGTCTGTCACGCGATATATTGAGCACATATGTTCCTGCCTTTTTGTTGGCTGGATTATCTTGCTTTATAGCAACTACACTCTTTCTGTATTTACTCTCGTTTCGTCCGAAATTCTCTCACTGACCAGGTATTTGGTTGCTGAAAATTAGTAATTATTCAATTTATCCAGATTTATTTTTAGTAGCTTAAAATATAAGGTATCGACTATTCAGTAGATGCTACCAGCAGATAAATCCTATAAAATCTAAAGTAGTAATATTTTATTTGATTTACGTTTCTTGATGAAGTTAGATCTACGAACGATATGGGAGGAAATTATGAAGTCTAAACTGAAACTCTGGCTGGTATCAGCCATCTCTTTATTTCTCGCACTGCCAGCCTTTAGCGCTGACGTGACAATGAGAATTTCACTTCAGCTACCGCTGAAGAGCCATCTTGGACAGAATCTACTTGTTTTTAAAGATCAGGTAGAAAGTAAATCCGGCGGCGCAATNGTAGTTGAGATTTATGACTCAGCACAGCTATACAAAGACAAAGAGGTACCTGCTGCAGTGGGGTCAGGTTCGATTGAAGCCGGTGTAGCTTCTTTAACTCGATACGTCGGTGATATCCCAGCAGTAGATATTTTTTATCAACCATTCCTATTCGATACAGAGGCTAAGGTAAGAAAAGCAGTTGCCAAGGGTTCTGAAATTCGAGGACCAATTGATGAAGCTATCAAAGGTACTGGTTCTACAGTTTTGTGGTGGCAGGCTTATGGNGGTGCAATAATGCTGTCGAAGGGTAGTGCAATTAAAAACCCAGACGATATGAAGGGTAAAAAAGTTCGAGTATTCGGCAAAACATTAGGTCAGTTTGTCGAGGCAACAGGNGGTGCGCCTACGCTAATTTCTGGATCAGAACAATATTTGGCTTATCAGCGCGGTACAGTAGATGTGGGAATGACTGGTGTGTCTGGAGTNAAATCTAGAAAGCTTTATGAAGTCATGGATACGATCACGGTTACTAATCATGCAGATATTGAATTTATTGTGGTAACCAATACAGAGTGGTGGAATGGACTTACAGATGGCCAACGTTCTATCATTAGTGACGCTGCAGCTATGGCAGAGAAATCTGTTCGAGATAAGATGACAAGTATTGAAGCTGAAGCGTATGAAATTGCCAAAAGTAACGGGATGAATGTTGTTGTGCCGTCTGCAGCTGATATTGCAGCGTTTAAGGCAGCATCAGCATCAGTTTATGACGATTACAAAGCCAAGGCGGGAGCTTTAGGATCTCAGCTGTTGGAAGCTGCATCAGGTTTCTGATTCAGACGCAAATATCTCAAGGCCACCATTAAAACTGGTGGCCTTATTTTTGTTTGGAGATTTTATGGAATTCTTTGCAAAGAGTTTTCAGCGTATTACGCTACTCTTAGCCTGGTTGGCCGCCTGGTTGTTTGTGGCGTCTGGAGTAATGCTTAGTTATGAAGTGGTTGCTAGATATTTCTTCTTGGCGCCAACCAAATGGGCGGCAGAACTGTCCCAGCTCTGTTTAATCTATGGAACTTTATTGTCTTTAAGTTGGTTGCTGCAAAATCGCCGACATATTCAGATTAATGCAATTACATCGTTTTTGAGCGACAGAACACAAAGACTTGTTGGCATATTAACAATGGCCATACTGGTATGGTTTTGTTTTTTTGTAGTAGTTTATGGATGGGCAATCTTTTATGATTCATTCGAGCGGGGCCGAACCACAGGAAGTTTGCTTGATTTACCCTCTTGGATTGCGGAGTTACCAGTTCCTGTCATGTTTGCATTTTTAGCTATCCAGGCAATTACTGAAATATGGAAATTAGCTTCGGGCAAGCCTATACCAACAGGCGGTCACGAATGAAACTTCTGCTTATACTTGGAGTAATGTTTGCGCTACTACTTGCAAGTTTACCAGTAGCGTTTTCATTGGGCAGCCTGGGTCTTGGAATGCTACTTTCGGAAGGTTTTTCTCCATTAATGGCACCTCAAGCAATACTGTCCACCCTAGACGGCTTTATTTTACTGGCGGTTCCTCTGTTCTTGCTTATGAGTAATATTCTTTTGTATGGAGGATGCGGTAGAGAGCTCTATGCCGCAGTCCAAACGTGGGTTGGGCATTGGCCGGGTGGTCTTGCAATAGCTACGATAATTTCATGTGGAATTTTTGCAGCAATCTCGGGTGTTTCTGTAGCAACCGCTGCTACAATCGGTGTCGTAGCAATTCCTGAAATGATAGAGCGAGGATATAATAAAAACTTTGTTTATGGTCTTTTAGCGGCGGGAGGGACATTAGGGATCTTGATACCGCCAAGCTTGCCCATGATTGTTTACGGTTTTATTACGGAAGAGAGTGTGATTTCACTTTTTTTGGCTGGTATNGGNCCAGGTATATTTTTNATAGGTTTATTTATTATTTATTCAATAATTTATGCGCATGCTTTTGGTGGCTATACTCCGACAAAAAAGGCATCACGGCAGGATCGCGTAAGTCATACCATAAAAGTAATTCCGACAATAGCGCTTGCAACTCTTGTCCTTGGCGGAATTTATGCTGGTATCTTTACACCAACAGAAGCGGCAGCAGTAGGGTTCGCACTGGCTATTATTTTAACAGTAGTACTTAAACGCTCACTCTCTTTCGGTGATTTTAAGAAAGCTGTATTTGAAGCGATGGTAACAACTGCTGCAATCTTAATTATTATTGCTGGCGCGAAAATATTTGGAAAAGCTATTACGTTATATAGGATCCCGCAAGATATCTCAGGCCTAATAGAAACATATGTAGATAGCAAAGCCTTATTTGTCGTTGTTGTATGCGCTGTTTTGATAGCGATGGGTTTGGTATTTGAAACATTGTCAATGGTTTTGATTATGGTTCCAGTTCTTTTACCTGCAGCAATGGGTATGGGTATTGATCCAATCTGGTTTGGAATATTTATGGTTGTGATGGTTGAATGTGCGCTAATTACGCCTCCCGTCGGCTTAAATTTATATGTAATTCAATCAGTNGCAGGCGCAAAATTGGGAGAAGTCGCTAAAGGCGTGCTTCCCTTTTTAGCTCTCATGATTTTCACTGTCGTTGTAATGTACGTCTGGTCAGATCTAGTTTTATATATTCCGTTTAAGCTTTAGAGAGGTACAAATGACCAGCTCAAACAATATGACATCGATATTAAAAAACTTCATTTCTTCGAATGAATTCCTNCCAATGCCATGTTGCTTTGATGCGCTTTCAGCNAAACTGATTGAACAGGCTGGGTTTAAATTAACTTTTATGTCGGGCTTTGCAGCATCCGCCTCGCGATTAGGTGCTCCNGATCTTGGTTTGATGTCTTATGGAGAGGTAGTTGACCAGGCTCGGAATATTAATGAGGCAATATCAATACCTATGATAGTTGATGGTGATACTGGTTACGGAAACGCCATGAATGTTAAAAGAACAGTAAGTGGACTGGCCCGCGCTGGGTGCGCTGCCATACTGATTGAAGATCAAATAGCGCCAAAGCGTTGCGGACATACCCCTGGAAAGGATGTTGTCTCAAGGCAGGAGGCATTTGATAGGATCCAGGCTGCNGTTGATGCTAGGGCAGATGGGGCAGACATTCTGATCATGGCACGAACAGATGCAAATCACACGCATGGTATCGAAGAAGCAATCGGGCGTGCAAAAATTTTTCATGAAATTGGTGCTGATATACTTTTCGTAGAGGCACCAAAAAATAGAGATGAAATGAAGCTGATNTGCAGTGAGGTTCCTGGCTGTAAAATGGCTAACATAGTCGAGGGAGGCCTCACGCCGAATCTTTCAATGAAAGAACTTGCTGATTTGGGATATCAAATTGCAGCGTATCCGCTGACTTTATTATCTGCATCGATGCTTGCTATGAAATCTACTTTGGAATTAATGAAAGAAGATCTACCACGTGATGATCTGTTACTAGACTTTGGGGAGCTTCGTAAAAATATTGGGTTTGATGAATATTATAGTACTTCAGAAAAATATACTTCAGCGAAGCGTAGCTAAATTTGTCAGATAGCACGAAAAAGAAAGTAGTTTCCTCTTTCGAGGATAAAACTGGTTTTTTGTGCGTTGATATTATTTTATTAGAAGACGGAAAATATTCTTATAAATGTTTTAGGCGCGATCCTGAAGATAACTCAGGTTGGTTTGCTACTGGAGAACAAAGTACTGTTCAATATGATTCAGAGCTTCATGCATTAAACGCAGCTAAGGATAATTATGACTGGCTAATAACGTAAGGTTGATAGTTTTTAGGAAAAGGTGGTTTAGAAAATGTTTAGGTGCAACCACAAGGATTTAAATAAAGTAAAAGAAAACCAGAGTTTTCTGCCTGGCTAGGTTTATGAAATTTGATACCACTTTGATAATTTTCTTACCAACTAAGTCCGCGTGATTTAAATACATTTTTTGCACGATCTGTATAATCGGTTATAATTCCATCCNCTCCCATATCTAGCATGTTTTCTAAATCCTCAATTTCGTTAACTGTCCATGTGCAAACAGGTAAACCTAAATGATGCGNCTCAGTAACAAGTTCAGCAGTTACATCTTTAAAATATGGGCACCATAAGTGCCCGCCTGCGGCTTGAATGGCTTCCGGTATAGATCCATTTAAAGAAGAGAAATCAGGTGAAATTTCCTCAGGTGGTGTATCAAATGGGTCATTCGAACTTTCTGGTAGCTGTGATAAATATGATCGTGGCATTGCTGGCGCTAAGTTTCTNCANTCTTTCAGTAAGTTCCAATCGAAACTATGCAAAACTGATCGATTTGATAAAGATCTTTTTTCAATTTCTAAAACAATATTTTCAATAATTTTACTTTTTTGGATTGATGGCTCGGATTTGATTTCGAGCAGCATGAATAAATTTTGCCCTTTAGGACGGCAGGCAAGGTCGAGTAGATCAGACAATTTTGGAATGCGAATGCCTGATAAAAACGCTTGTTCAGGGTATAAACTCCCATAAGAACTTCTTTTATCCACACCTCCAATATCAAACATTTGAAGTTCAGAAACTGTCAGATCGCTTATTCGAGGGCCATCTTCTAAAAGCCAGTTGCCTTCAGCATTCCTTGTTATGGCTTTTGACAAATGAAAGTCATGAGTAATTACTGGCACTTCATCTTTGGTAAGTAAAACATCAAATTCGATAGCCAGTATATCGTTTTCTACAATATACTCAAAACCCTCGATGGAATTTTCGGGCATCAGTCCCCGAGCACCTCTATGACCGATTATACTTCTAAATCCTGGTTTACTTCGAAAAGCATTTAGCTGTGGGAAGTCTTGAAAGTGAGGAGAACCTTTCATTAGGCAATCCTCTTTCCTGTGTCAGTATGGAAGATGTGAGTACTGTCTTTTTTNATATTGAATGCCATTACTGAGCCAACTTCTGCAGTAACGTGACCAGGTATGCTTACTACAATTTCTACATCCGTTTCTTTTAAAAGTCCGTGTATTAAACTATTTGCACCAAGCTGTTCGACCATCTGTACAATAACTTGGACGTTTCCTTTATTGTCTATTTGTAAATGTTCGGGCCGTATACCAAGTGTTACTCGCTTATGATCCCCCTTGAATTTTGAAACCTTTGTTCCGTTGCAAAGTATAATAAAGTCCTTTTGACAAGTTGCTGGAATGAAATTCATTGATGGNCTGCCAATAAAGCCAGCGACAAATATGGTCTCTGGGCGATCATAAAGCTCGATGGGAGTGCCAAATTGCTCAACTACACCATCATTTAAAACCATCAGTCTATCACCGAGTGTCATTGCTTCAACTTGATCATGAGTAACATAAATTGAGGTTACTTTGAGCCTTTGCTGTAGTTTTCTAATTTCCAGACGCATTTGCACTCTTAATTTTGCATCAAGATTTGATAGAGGTTCGTCGAAAAGAAATACTTGTGGATTACGCACAATTGCACGTCCCATTGCTACTCTTTGCCTTTGTCCTCCTGACAATTGTCTAGGTTTTCGTTCAAGGTACTCATGTATACTTAATATCTTGGCAGCTTCATTGACACGGCGGTCAATTTCACCTTTGTCTATTTTTCTTATTTTAAGGCCATAAGCCATATTTTGGCGAACCGACATGTGGGGATACAATGCGTAGTTTTGAAAAACCATCGCTATATCGCGTTCTGCTGGCTCTAGCTCATTGACCACACGGTTACCGATAGAAACATTTCCTGACGTAATTGTTTCAAGTCCTGCAACCATTCTCAATAATGTAGATTTACCGCAACCTGAGGGACCAACAACAACAACTAATTCACCATCCTTAATTGCTCCGTTCACATTATGAAGAACTTTAACTTCTCCGTAAGTTTTGACAAGATTTTCAAGTTTTATAGTTGCCATTTTGATTAACCTATTACTTATCTGTTTCCGTAAGGCCCTTTACAAAGAGCTTTTGCATAGCAATGACGACGAAGACTGGCGGGATCATAGCTAAGAGCGCAGTCATCATAATAATATTCCATTCTGGTTGCTGCTCCGCTGCCTCAAGCATACTTTTTATGCTTACTACTATGGTTGTCATATCACTATCGGTGGTTATCAAGAGTGGCCAAAGATATTGGTTCCAACCATAAATAAATAATATGACGAAAAGAGCTGCGATATTTGTCCTGCTTAGTGGAATTAAAATATCCCAAAAAAACTGCAGTGGTTTTGCTCCATCTATTCGGGCACTTTCTAACATTTCGTCCGGTATCGTAAGGAACACTTGCCTAAACATAAAAGTTGCTGTGGCTGACGCTATTAGGGGGACTGATAGGCCCCAATAACTGTTTAACATTCCAAGATTTGCGACAACTTCAAATGTTGGGAGTATCCGTACTTCGACTGGCAGCATCAGTGTGATGAATATTAACCAAAAAAAACCCATGCGAAATGGAAACTTAAAATAAACTATGGCAAAGGCTGACAGAAGAGATATTGCTATTTTGCCAACAGCTATCATCATAGCCATAGTAAGCGAGTTAAGTAACATTCTCCAAACAGCAGTTGTTTCTGAGCCAGACAAGCCATCCCCAAAAAGAGTAGTAACAAAATTTTCCCAAAAATATGTGCCAGGCAGCAGTGGAATGGGTGCTTGGGTCATTCGAATTGGATCGTGTGTTGCAGCAACAAATGTTATCCAAATTGGCAGTGCAACAATAATTACTCCGAAGATGAGTATCATGTGACTAATTATGTCTAATATTGGGCGGTTTTGGACCATCAATACTCGACCCTGCGTTCAATATAGCGGAATTGTACAATGGTCATAGCCACTACCAAAAACATTAAAATCACTGATTGAGCTGCCGATCCTCCCAAATCCAGTCCTACAAAACCATCATTGTATACTTTATAAACTAAAATAGATGTAGCGTTTGCTGGTCCGCCCTGAGTAACGGCGTGAATAATGCCGAACGTATCAAAAAAAGCATAAACTGCATTAATAACTAGTAAGAAAAATGTCGTCGGTGAAATCAGTGGAAATATATGATCAACAAACCGTCTTATGGGACCAGCCCCATCTATTGCCGCAGCGTCAATAAGAGATCGCGGTATTGATTGCATGGCAGCTAAATAAAAAAGAAAGTTATAAGCGACTTGTTTCCAAGCCGCAGCAATAATGACTAACATCATTGCCTGTGACCCATTGAGATAGTGGTTCCAATCAATACCAATGAATTCTAGTAAATATGGAAATATTCCCAGTGTTGGGTTAAACATGAACACCCAAAGAGCACCTGCGAGTACGGGCGCTACAGCATATGGCCAAATTAATAAAGTTCTATAAGATGTAGTCCCTCTAATTACTCTATCTGCAAATCCGGCAAGGATTAAGGCAAGTGACATGGATAGAGCAGCAACGCATATCGAGAAAAAAATAGTTCTTCCAAAGCTTTCAAGATATTGATCATCTGTAGCCAGGTATGCGAAATTTTCAAACCAAACGAATTCGGTCGACATTCCAAATGCATCTTCTATTAACAATGACTGGTAGGCTGCTTGGCTTGCAGGCCAAATAAAGAAAATGAGCGTGATAACGACCTGGGGTGCTACCAATAAATATGGTAAAGGAGACGTCGGAAAATGAACGCGCTTTAGCATCTAGACATCCCTAACAGGTTTTTAAAATGGGTTAATGTCGGCGACCACAATAGTAGGCCGCCGGCAAGTAGTCTAATTTATTTTGCAGACCGTTCGAATTT
>NYSJ01000086.1 GCA_002682975.1 Paracoccaceae bacterium | reverse complement strand
AACACAACTTAACTCCAATTAAATTATACTACGAGTTAATCAAGCGCGAATTACTAAGATCAACGGCAATTCGTAAAAATAAAAAAACATTATTGAGAAACGTAATATTTATCCTGCCTTTGAACGTTTACTTTCAGAAATGATATTTGTGTAGTTTGAGACAAAAATTAACAAAGCTCCGATTATTAAAGTCATCTCTACCGGTTCGCGATATATAATGAATCCAAGGACAGCGATTATTGGCAACCTAATAAATTCTAGTGGTGATACAACAGCAGCAGGCACTAATGTTAAAGCAGTTGTTAAACAATAGTGAGCGATTAATCCTGAAATCCCGATAATAGTAATAAAAGGTAAATCAGCTAAGGTTAACCCAGTAATTTTTCCATCATATGCACTACAAATAAAACCAAAAACTATTTGAATAAGGGTCATGAAAAAAAGAATATGAATCGTAGTTTCATATTTAGTTAAGCGCTTTGTAAAAATCACAGAACCAGCAAAACCTACGGCTGATAGGGCTGCAGCAATAATCCCATAACTTAATTCTTGCGACCACGGTGCTGTAATTATAAGTACCCCAAAAAACCCAAGCACAGCTGTTATTACACGCAGTTTTGTAAGTTTTTCACCAAGAAATATTGGTGAAAGAAGTATTACCCATAAAGGAAATGTGAACTCTAGTGCGATGACTTGGGCTAACGGGGCCACTGTAACAGCAAAAAACCATAAATTCTGTCCAGTAAAATGGGCTATATTTCTCCCAATATGAGATAAAGTATGTGTAAATTTTATTCCATTTAAAGTTCCGGAATATTGACCGATTGCCACGACTATAAAAAAACCGATTATGCTCCGGTACATCATAATTTCGAAAGTTGGTATTGTTTTACCCAGCTCTCTGCCGGCTATCGCCATAGCAGAAAACGATGCTACCGCACCAACCATATAAAACGCTGCTTTTATTGCTGGACTGAACAAGATTGAATACTCTAATTTACTTTTTCGTAGTAAAAGCTTAAATTTTCATATGTCTATATATAAATTGATTTAATTTATTTTTCGCTTAACAATACCTCGTTAAATGGAGTTAAAATTTTTACACCATTTTTTAACAATTTTTTTTTGGTACTCAAAATTAGGCATACCCAAGTTGCATGTTGATTAATATGGATAGAGAAAAACAAAATGCAGTATCATACGCCATCTAGCTTCAATGAAGCTGTAGCTATTTCAAATTCCTCTACTGGACTAATCAAATACTTAGCAGGCGGAACCGATCTTCTCGTACAGTTGAAAATTGGTAATAAGCCACCAGATCATTTAGTTGACATAAAAAATATACCTGGCGTGAGAGACGTTATTTTGCGGAAAGACGGTGGTTACACAATTGGTGCAGCGGTCTCTGGCGCGCAGCTAACAGGTCATAAAAAGCTTTCAAACGAATGGCCTGGCCTAGTAGAGGGCATGGAACTTGTGGGTTCAGCCCAGATCCAAAGTAGAGCTACATTGGTGGGTAACCTATGTAATGGATCCCCTGCTGCTGATAGTGTTCCCGGAATGATAGCTGCAGGAGCCTCAGTTTCAGTTATAAACTCTTTTGGTGTAAAAGACATTCTTGTCAAAGACATTCCTACTGGGCCTGGTTCAACTAGCCTGGAAGATGGAGACTTAGTAACAGCCATTAACCTTCCAAAACGTAATAAGTACGAGGGAGATGCATATCTAAGATTTATCCCCAGAACTGAAATGGATATAGCAGTAGTTGGATGCGCAGTTAATCTCTCGTTAGAGAATGGAGTGATTGCAGCAGCCAAAGTAGTTTTGGGAGCTGTTGGTCCAAAGATGATAATAGCTCACGCCGCGGCAGATTGTTTGATTGGAACAAAATTAGGCGAAAACATTTTATCTAGTTTTTCTTCTGAATGCAGTCGAATTGCACGACCAATATCGGACAAAAGGGGTTCCGAAGAATTTCGAAAAGACATAATTGGTGTCATAGCCAAACGTGCAGCTACAAAAGCTTATGCCAGAGCGTTAGGAAATAATTAGATGAATAAAATTCATGTAAAGACAAATATAAACGGTGATCGAGTAGAGTTCCTTGCAGATCCGCGAGAAACATTGCTGGACTGCTTGAGAGATCACATTGGACTAACTGGATCAAAAGAGGGCTGTGGTACTGGTGACTGTGGAGCCTGTTCGTGTATCTTTGACGGTAACCTTGTAAGCTCTTGTCTAGTCCTTGGTGTCGAGGCTGAGGGTAAATTAATTGAAACTATAGAAGGAATGGCAGGAGAGGACGATCTTCATCCGCTTCAAAAAAAATTTATTGAAATGGCAGCATTACAATGCGGGTTCTGTACTCCTGGAATATTAATAGCCGCCAAAGCTCTGCTTGATAGAAATAATAATCCTACTGAGAACGACGTCCGTTACTGGCTCGCTGGAAACCTCTGTCGGTGCACTGGATATGATAAAATTATTAAGGCAGTCATGGCAACAGCTAAGGAAATGCGGGAGACAGCGTAATGGCTAAGGACGAAATAGCGAAAGAGTTTCAGTATATCGGAACACGACCTAACCGTCCCGACGGTTTTGATAAAGTCACCGGCCGAGCTAAGTACGGAGCAGATGTTTCCGCCGTAGGTATGCTGCACGCTGCTGTGCTTCGATCTCCATATGCCCATGCTCGAATAAAATATATCAATTGTGAGAAAGCGGCGAAACTCAGCGGAGTTAAAGCTATTGTTACGCGCGACGACTTTCCAATTGTTAAAGATGAAGATACTTTAAAACTTTTAGAAAATACAATTGCAGGAGATTTTGCTTATTATGATGGACACGCTATAGCAGCGGTCGCGGCTACATCCGTTTTTGCAGCAAAAGAAGCCATCAAACAGATAGAAGTAGATTATGAAGTTTTACCACATGTGATAGATGTAGACGAAGCCATCCAACCAGACGCTCCGGTAGTTAGAGAAAATGCTGGAGACTTTTCCGTACCTGAGGGAAGTTCACCAAATGTGGCGAGTTATATTGAATTTGGTAGAGGTGATATTTCTAGTGGATTTGATAAGGCCGATTTAGTTAAGTCTGGCCGTTTTAAAACAGAAGCTGCACACCAAGGTTACATAGAACCACATGCCTGTATGGCTCAATTAGATCATAATGGGCAGGGAGAGATGTGGGTTTGTACTCAGGGTCATTGGTATATTCGACAGATGTGTGCTGCAGTATTAGGCCTTGAATCCAGTAAATTATGTGTAACTCCATCTGAGATAGGCGGTGGATTTGGAGGTAAAACAACGATTTTTATAGAGCCATTAGCTTTAGCATTGAGCAAAAAAACTGGTGGACGGCCCGTCAAAATAGTTATGAGTCGTGCAGAAGTTTTGCGTGCTACAGGACCGACCGCATCGGCATCAATGGATGTGAAGATTGGTATGACAAAAGACGGATATATAACGTCAGGTTCTGTTGAGTTTAGAATGCAAGGTGGTGCTTTTGGTGGCTCTCCAGTCGGCGAGGCGTTACAATGTGCATTTGCCTCTTATAATATGCCAGCCGTACATCACATTGGTTATGATATTTTAGCTAATAGACCAAGAGCTGCGGCGTATCGTGCGCCAGGTTCACCAATGGCGGCATACGCGGTTGAAAGTTTAATCGATGAAATATGCACAGATCTAAATCTTGACCCAATAGATGTTAGATTAAAAAATGCTGTAAAAGAAGGTGACAAATCGAGCTATGGACCAAAATTCAAGAAAATTGGTTTAATTGAGACACTAAAGGCTACCAAAGATCATCCAAATTATTCCTTATCGTTGGGCGTTAATCAGGGCAGGGGTGTTGCCGCAGGATATTGGATGAACCATGGAGGAGAAACGTCTGTATCCGTTTCGCTTGCCGAAGATGGAAGCGTAAATGTTACTGTAGGTACTCCAGATATTGGCGGCAGTAGGGCTTCAATAGCGCTCATGACTGCAGAAACTTATGGCATCCCATATGACAGTGTGAGTGTGAATATTGCAGAAACGGGCGCCCTTGGATTTAATGAGCCAACACATGGTAGTCGGGCTACTCTCGCATCTGGAAAAGCCGTCTACGAAGCTGCTAATCAAACAATCTCGGAAATGTGTAGGCGTGTAGCAAGGAAATGGCAAATTGATCCTGACGCCGTTTATTGGGAAAAAGGCTATGCAAAACCAGCAGGACCAAATGCTGGAGACTTTAGTCCGATATCAATGAAACAAATCGCTTCTGAAATGGACAAAACTGGGGGTCCAATAGCAGGCCATCATGAGGCATCAATAAGCGGGGTCGGCCACAGCTTTGGTGTTCATATTGCTGACGTTGAAGTTGATCCTGAAACTGGAAGAGTTACTGTTCTGCGATATCTCGTGGTTCAGGATGCTGGTAGGGCTATACATCCGTCATATGTTGAGGGACAATTTCAAGGCGGCGCAGTTCAAGGGATTGGATGGGCTTTAAATGAAGAGTATGTATACGGAGCAGATGGATGTCTACAAAACGCAGCATTTCTAGATTACAGAATACCCGTTGCCAGTGACTTACCGAACATTGATACAATAATAGTTGAAGTGCCTAATCCAGATCATCCATTTGGCGTGCGTGGTGTTGGCGAAACGGGTATTGCACCACCTCTACCAGCACTCGCTAATGCAGTAACGGCAGCCACGAAGGTAAGGTTACGATCATTGCCAATGTCTCCAGCGAAAGTGTTAAAAGCTATAAAGACTGGTAGCGATGGCTGTTAACGTTTACCTATGGACAAGCCTTAAGAAATTTACCAACGACGAAGATAGATTATCCATTGAGGCAAAAAATATTGGTGAATTAGTGGGTATCTTGGAGAAAGATTTCCCAGGATTGAAACCCTTTATAGATAGTGGTATTTCCTTTGCCGTAAATGGTGAATTATCAAATCCTAATTCAAACGAGCCGTTACCGGATGGAGCAGAAATTTATCTTATGCAAAAACTGAAAGGTGGATAAACCACACTTATTAGTTAATGGCTTTGTGACTAAATATTTAAGGGTTAAATGACGAACCGATGACAGAGTTTCCAAACATAAGAAACTATGCCAAACTAAGCGTTGCTCCGATGATGGATTGGACAGATAGACATTGTCGTTACTTTCACCGAACATTATCTAAAAATGCTCTGCTATACACCGAAATGGTTACCTCACCCGCTTTAATAAAAGGTAATGCTACTTATTTATTAGAATTTGACAAATCGGAGCATCCCATAGCTTTGCAACTTGGTGGATCAGATCCAAATGAATTAGCCAAAGCGGCCGTAATTGGATCGAAATATGGTTATGATGAAATTAATCTAAATGTCGGTTGTCCATCCGATAGAGTACAGTCAGGTACTTTCGGTGCAGTCCTAATGAAAACACCAGAAGTCGTAGCTAAATGTTGCAAAGAAATGATCAACGCCGTTGATATTGAAGTTACTGTCAAATGTAGAGTTGGAGTTGATCAACAGGACCCTAATGTAACATTACCAAAATTTTTGGAGTATATATCGAACGCTGGTGTTACGAGAGTTATAATTCATGCCAGAAAAGCAATTCTTTCGGGATTAAGTCCTAAGCAAAATCGTAATGTCCCGCCATTAAATTATGAATTAGTATATAGAATGAAAGAATTATTCCCCAATCTTCATATTTCATTAAACGGTGGAATTCAATCATTACAAGAAGCAAAAGTACACCTGGATAATGGCATCGATGGGATAATGATAGGTCGCGCCGCATATCAAAAACCAGGAGAGATTCTAATCGATGTCGATAATTATATTTTCAATGAAAAGATTCAAAAAAGTGAAAAAGACGTTGTCAAAAGAATGGTTCCCTACATTGAAAGCCAATATAAAAATGGAAACAAAGTGAGTAAGATTACACGCCATATGCTTGGTCTCTTTTCAGGACAACCAGGCGCAAAAGNATGGCGAAAGATTTTATCGGAAAATGCNCATAGNGCAGGACCAGAAGTAGTATTACGTGCACTGAGCGAAGTAAATTAAATTTAAATAAACCTTTAAATGGAGAATATAGATGCTTGTCATTGCATTTTTGGGCATGGGNAAAATGGGACGTCCGATGGCTTATAATCTNGCAAGTGCTGGCTTTANAGTTAGGTGTTGGAATAGAACACCTGAAAAACTTAAAGGTTTACCTTCAATCATGNAGACANATGAAGACCTTCGAANGACNTTAACTGGTGCCGATGTTGTAATTTCAATGCTTAGCGATGGATCTGCGACAAAAAAAGTTATCTCCAAATTAGAAAATAAAGTCCTTTCGTCAGTAAAAACTTGGGTAGAAATGGCTTCAGTACTTCCTCAGGAAGCTATCGATCAGTCTGTTTTTTTCAAAAACAATAACGTCGCCTATCTAGATGCACCCGTTTCAGGAGGGACTGTTGCTGCAAATAATAAAAATTTAGCAATAATGGTAGGAGGCGAAGATGATATTTATCAAGAATCCATCAAGATTTTTGAACCATTAGGGAAATCAGTNTTAGTTGGCCCTTGTGGAGCAGGACAACTTGCAAAATTAGCTAACCAGGCAATAGTGGGAATAACAATTGGCGCGGTCGCAGAAGCCGTTCTTTTGTTAGAAANAGGGGGAGTTAATGTGGATTNTGTAAGAAAGGCACTTTCTGGAGGNTTCGCTGATAGTGCAATCTTACAACAACATGGAAAGCGAATGTCAGAACGTAATTTTGAAGCAGGTGGAAGTATAAAAACGCAATTGAAAGATATGCAAAATATTCAAAATACAGCCCAGATGTTTGGACTAGAATTACCAATGGTAGACAAAGTTACCGACCGTTATTTAGCTTTATCTGATGATCCATCAAACCTAGAAAAAGATCATTCCGCTCTTTTCTTAGAGCTATTAAAGCGTAACAGCTTGGCAGATTAAATACTAACCCACAAAAGCTTTTTCAACGACATATTCTGCTGGTTCCGAATTAGCACCCTCTTTAAATCCAAGTTCGTCTAATATACCTTTAATTTCTAAATTCAATCCAATTGAACCGCAGACCATGGCTCTATCTGCTGCTGGTGAGAAATCTGATATATTTAGATCAGTGAATATACTACTATTTTTTAACTTTTCTGTCACACGTCCCATACAAGGAGAGGTCTCGCGTGTGGTTGTGGGGTAATAAATTAGTTTATCTATATTATTTTTACCCAATAGATCTACTAACATCTCGTTTTTGGTGAGGCTTTCGACCAAAAGACGGCCATACTCTAGTTCACACAACTCTCTGCATGTGTGGGTTAGAATAATTTGATCGAAGTCTTCAAAGGTTTGAGGGTCACGAATAAGCGAAGCAAAAGGAGCGATCCCAGTTCCAGTCGCAAATAACCATAATCTGCGACCGGGTAATAAGGCATCATGCACCAATGTTCCAACGGGCTTAGGCCTAAGTATTATTTGGTCACCAACTTCTAAATGCTGCAGACGTGAGGTTAAAGGACCATCTTGAACTTTAATCGAGTAAAACTCTAACTCGTCATCCCAGGATGGAGATGCAATGGAGTAAGCTCGTAGTAATGGTTTACCATCATCCTTCAGTAATCCGATCATAACAAATTCACCCGAACGAAAGCGAAGAGACTTAGGCCTGGTCACACGAAAAGAAAACAATCTATCCGTCCAGTGCTTTACTTGAGTTACTGTCTGAGAGTCTGGAATTACAGGGCTCTGTGGTTTGGACTGTGTGTTCAAGAGATTTTACCTTACCTAATTGATATCTATTCTATTTTTAAACATATTGCCACGATGAACCTAACAGCAATTATTGGAAGCGAGTATATATCTTTAGTAAAAAAGTCAACTTTATATGACGCTTACTCTATTTTACTTTGGATTTTCATAAGGAGGATATACCAGACCAGCAGAAATCACTAATTTAGCAGCATCTTCTATCGACATCTCTAACTCAATAACATCATTGCGAGGAAAAAATAACATAAANCCAGAAGTCGGGTTTGGTGTTGTTGGTACAAAAACAGACAACAAATCGCTATTACTTTTAGCCTTATATTTCACCTCTCCCTTTGCCTCAGTTGAGATAAATCCAACGGCCCAAATACCTTTTCTTGGATACTCTATTAAACAAGCCTTTTCAAATGAACGGTCAGATTGTGCGAAGACTGTTTCAGCAATCTGTTTCACACCAGAGTATATGGATCTTACTACNGGCATTCTCCGAACAAGATTTTCTCCGACCCGTATTAAGGACCGCCCAAGAAAACCCTTAGCAATCCAGCCTACGAATGTAGTGAAGAGTAAGAAAACGACTACGCCTAAACCTCTAATGTTGATGGCAACATCCTGTCCAAAAATTGTGTTCAGAATATTATCAGGATGGTAAAGGTTCGGGATAAAAGGTAGTACAAACCCATCTATCCAACCTATTACGCTCCAAATTAACCAGATTGTCAAAGCTACAGGAGCTATGACTACAAGACCTGTTAAAAAAGAATTCCGAAATCCTGCTATAAGACCCGACTGNGGTTTTGTTAAAATCTTAGGATCTATAAATTTATCATCTGACATGAAATTAGCCTAAGAAAATGAATGGCTTAGGTAAAGAACAAATTAAAACTTTTTTTCTTCTTCTAAAAAACTTGTAGCAATNTCACACGCCAGACGAGCATTATTTTTCACAAGCTCAATATTTGCTTTGAGAGAAGCACCTTGAGTATAGTCAAAAATTTTTGAAAGAAGAAACGGCGTCAAATCCTTGGCATAGATATTATCTTTTTTCGCTTCCAAATTTGCTTTACGTATAATTGGTAATATTCTTTCCAATGGGATTTCAGCATCAACCGGAATTGGATTAGCAATAAGCTGCCCTCCAGGTATTGATAACGCCTCCCTCATCAATTGTGAACGTGCNATTTCTTTTGCAGAATCCATTCTTAGTGGAGATTGAATTCCACTTGATCGTGACCAGAACGCAGGTAATTCATCTTGGCCAAAAGTAACGACTGGTACACCAAGTGTTTCGAGCACCTCAAGTGTCTTGGGTAAATCTAAAATTGCTTTGGGACCAGCAGAAATTACAATGACAGGAGTTTGAGAAAGTTCTTGTAGATCTGCNGAGATATCAAAAGTGTTTTCNGCACCAATATGAACTCCACCTACGCCACCAGTCGCAAACACCTTTATATTCGCATTGGCCGCCAAAATCATGGTAGCTGAAACAGTCGTGGCACCAGTATCACCATTTGTCAGTGCGGCACTAAGATCAGCTCGTGACAGTTTTTTCACACCTTTTTTTTCTGATAGTTTTTTTACTTCGTAACTAGTTAAACCAATCTTGATAACGCCTTCCAGTATTGCAATAGTAGCCGGAATAGCATTATTTTGTCTAATAAGTGCTTCTACCTCATTTACCATTTTTATATTTTCGGGGTAGGGCATACCATGTGTTATTATAGTGCTTTCTAGCGCCACAACTGGGACATTGTTACGCAATGCATTTTCAACCTCAGGATTTATAACTTCGTATTGCATCTTTCACTCAGAAATATATTTTGCTGACTGTTCAACCGCGAATTCTAAACAGTCCACTGCATCGTAACTAAGCATTTCCGCTTTTACATGAGCAGCGAGAAATGCATCACCAGCACCAGTTAAACGNTTAACCTTAATTTTTGGTGGTGTCACGGACAATACGCCGGTTACTTCACTGGCCATAGCGACTTTATTTTTTCCGTTGGTTATAATTACTTTTCCAACTCCACTACTGATAATCTCACTTGCAGCCATAACTGTATCTGAAAATTCTTTTCCNCATAATATTTGAGCCTCAACAAGATTAAGGTAAAGAGTGATGTTTTTGTTTGTCACAAAAGGAGCAAGCCGATACGCTTTGCCTGGTGACGCTGGAACGAGCTTAACATCAAATTTTTCAAAAAATGGGTCTAAGGACAGATCAATTAAAAGATCTGGTTTTAAATTACCATCAATTATTAGTGGAAGCCTACCAGCTTTTAAATGATTGTTAAATCGACTNGTTTTAAGAGGCTTCAATATTTCAGATCCAACGTTTTCAAGTGAATGCGCATCAGCTATTGCTGCAACAACCCCATCAGAATCTTCTATTGCAACATAATTGTCAGTTGCAAAATTGTCAGATCGATAAATGTAATCCGTGTTTATTCCTAATTNCTGACAGATCGAGAAAAGCTGAATACCTTCGTTATCATTTCCAAGAAACGCCAAAAGACAAGGTTGTAAATTTAGATTAACTAAACTTTGAGCAATATTAAAAGCAACACCCCCAGGAATACGGCTTATATACCCTCCAACATCGCCGCCTCTGCTTACAGGCTTGTTGGTNCGCCCAATTACATCCCAAAGGACACTACCTACACAAATAACATCAGCTTCATATTCCATTTGATCTAGTTACACTGAATGTTAAAGCTGCCCATAAACTTTCCCAAATAACGCCTCTCTCTTTAAATAATTTCTCATTGGCCGGTCTTATTATGACATTATCGATTAAATATGTGCAGTCATTTTTTACCTCCACTACAGCCACTCCTTTATCATTTGTCTTAACAACAAAAGTGTTAACACTGCTATCTGTATTTGAACGCTCAAATACGTTTAAGTTGGAAAATGCCCTCGGATTGCCATTGTATAATGCTAGAATTTCAATGCCATCGTCCATATTGTCTGTGTAAGGATTTTCTAAAGCCACTAATTCCAGTTCAAGATTATTCTCTGTATCAAAGCCCTTCGAAGTCCCTACGCCAACAAGCGCTTTACTATATCTAGTGTATAATTCAGAAAAATTCTCCCGAGGAAAATCAAGATTTTTGTGTATCTCTAAAGCGTTAGGTGAATGTTTTTCTATCACAAAATTTTGAAATTTACTGAAATCCTTGTACTTAATTATACTTGGTTTAGAAACGTAAATAATTGAAATTAAACCATTATCAGTCGGTGAAATTTGGAGTGCTGGATTATCACCTTGACGAGAATTATTATTAAATTTCTTACCATTCTGCCTCCAATAAAGTTCCTTAACGGATCTATCAAAATAGCCTAAAGAAAACCCGTCAAAATTTTCACCATTACGCAAATTTAAATTTAGTAAAGTATCTTTTTCTACTTTAAAATCTGTTGTATCAATCCACAACTCATGGCCAAACAATGTACATGGAAATACCAAAAATATGGCTTTTAAAAATAGTTTATTGAACATTTATTATCTCTTAATTAAGGTC
>NYSJ01000038.1 GCA_002682975.1 Paracoccaceae bacterium | reverse complement strand
AAACATTAGTAAACTTCTTCATCCAATTCAGATCGAAGTCGTCCAAAATATGCTGAGTCATATGTTTCTGATAGCAATGAGATTTGCTTTTACATTTTCTATTAAGCAAGTTGTCAATGACTTCATTGGGGTCTACAGGCTGTGAGACAATTACTTCATCGCGCATCGGATGATTCATGCCAGTTTTGTGCAAATATGAGGCATAAAAAGGTTCATCAATAATATCAAAATCAGGACGATTACCAAATGAATACATCATTGCAGTGGATAAATTCCTCGGTCCCGACCACATTGCTATTTGCATTAATCTGTTACTTTCGAGATAAGTTTTTTATATGCCTGCCTTATAAAGCTAGTTACTGGACCCATAGTGCCATCACCAATTACTCGACCGTCGATATCCCCAACCGGTGTCTGAGCACCAAAAGTACCTGTCAAAAAAGCCTCATCGGCACTATACGTTTCTGATAAAGAAAAGTTTTTCTCATGGATCTCGATATTATTCTCTTTACATAAATCTATAACTTTTTGGCGGGTTATACCATTCATGCAGTAGTCGCCCGTGCTAGTCCAAACTTGCTCTTTTCGAACAATAAANAAATTGCACGCNTTTGTTGTATTTACAAAACCATTAACATCCAACATCAGCGCTTCATCTGCGCCAGATTTCTCTGCAGCAATACAGGCCAACACACAGTTAAGCTTTGAATGACTATTCANTTTTGGATCCTGCGACATCGGCAAGCCTCTTATATGAGGAACACTGGCTAACCTAATTGGCCTCGGCAGCTTTGGTTGCGAATGCTCTGCAATAATTACAAATGTTGGGCCTGATTGCGATAGTGATGGATGCTGAAAAGGGCGTGTCTTTACTCCTCTTGTCACCATAAGCCTTGCGTGAGCATCTGTATGCATAGAATTAGCTTGTTGCACCTGAAAAAGGGCCNTNTCTACCCCTTCTCGNCTAAGCCCAATATCTAAATCAATTGCGAGAGCTGCTTCAAAAAGACGATCAAGATGCTCGTCCATGAATAACCAATGTCCATTGTACAACCTCAATCCTTCCCAAACACCATCTCCAAGCATGAAACCGCTATCATATACGCTNACTACTGCATTNGCTTTTTCAACGATTTCACCATTGAGAAAAATTTTAAGATCTTCATTTCTCAGATCTTCTTTAGCTTGATGAGTACTTATATGCGTTGACATTTTTCTTCCTCAGATATCCTGTAACTGGTTTTGTATTAGTGGCGTAAAAAGCATTAATATGAAATACAAAAGTTTCTACAATGGACTAAAGCGAAATTAAATCTAAGTGCATTTGTAAGTTTGTATTAACATTCACAGGTGGCAAATGATTTCAAAGAAATTAGCAAAAATCCTTATTATTTTTATAGGTGCCATATCCGTCCACAACACACTACTTGCAGAAACAGATAAGGTAATAGTGGCCGGTGGTTGTTTTTGGTGTGTGGAGGCAGACTTTGAGGGTCTTGACGGGGTAAAGGAAGCTGTCTCCGGCTACACGGGTGGGACCTTGAAAAATCCTTCGTATAAAGAAGTAGTACAAGGAGGCACAGGCCACTATGAAGCTGTAGAAATTGAGTTCGATTCTAGTGTAATTTCATTAGATGAAATCTTATATATTTTTCTCAGATCAGTTGATGTCACAGACGATGGGGGACAATTTTGTGATCGTGGCGAAAGTTACAGAACGGCCATATTTACAAAAAACAAATCTCAAAATGAAAAAGCACAGAGTGCTATAGAAAATGCNCAAAATGAACTTGGTAGAAAAATTGTTACCAAAGTGCTTGAATTAAAAAACTTTTATATCGCTGAAGATTATCACCAAAATTATTACAAGGGAGAAAATTTTGTCCTCACCAGATTTGGTCCCAGAAAACAATCTAAAGCATATAAACTATACCGAAACTCTTGTAAAAGAGACGACATAGTAAAAGAGCTGTGGGGCTCTTCTGCGCAATTTACTAAATAAAGTCATAAATCTGATTCTATAAATGCGCTTTTATTTTTGATGGGTACCTACTTTGCAAGAAGCTAGAACAGCCATATTTAATATATCAGTAGCATTTGAAGCTGTAGAACAAATCTGAATCGATTTATCTATACCAGTTAGAATTGGCCCNATGACTGTTGCGCCAGCCATCTCCTGCAACAGTTTTACTGAAATACTAGCCGAGTGGCGGGCGGGCACAACCAATATGTTGGCAGGGCCCGTCAATCTGCAAAAGGGGTAAGCTTCCATTGCCTTCATGTTCAGGGCAACATCTGCTGTCATTTCTCCTTCATATTCAAAATTGACCGCCCGAGCATCTAACTCTGCTGGTGCCAAATACATTTTTTCTGCTCGCTCTGACACTGGGTGCCCGAAGGTCGAAAAACTAACAAATGCTACCCTAGGCTCTAAACCCAATTGCCTAGCAACCCCAGCTGCATTCTCCGCAATATCCGCTAAGTCCTTTTCATCCGGCCACTCTTGTACCAAAGTATCACTAATTAAAATTATCCGCCCCTTATGGATTAGTGCTGTAACACCAGTAACACCGTTGTCAGCATCTGCATTAAATACATGATTTATTCGATCAAGAACAATTGCAGATTTACGTGTTACGCCAGTAACCAGGCCATCACCATGACCGTGGGCTAACATTAAGGCCGCAAAAACGTGCCTGTCTCTTGAGGCAATTCTATGCACATCAGCTGGATCAAACCCTTTTCTCTTTAAGCGATCATAAAGGAAGTCTTTGTAAACTTCCAAATGCTCAGTTTTTGCAGCATTTACAACTTCAAGCTCTGTAATAGCATCAGCCAACCCTAAGTCTTTCAACTTANATCTAACATCTTCATCCCTTCCAACTACAAGAGACTTTCCAAGCCCGCTNCGTTGATAAGTTACGGCAGCCCTCAGGACTCTAGGATCATCGCCCTCTGCGAATATCATCGTTGCTTGGTTTGATCGAGCCCTGACATGCATACCTTGAAGGATTGAGGCTGTCGGATCCATTCTTGACTTCAGGGTCAACTCATAATTGGGAAGGTCGATGATTGGACGCCGTGCCGCTCCCGTTTGCATTCCTGCTTTTGCTACGGCAGGCGGTATACGGAAAATTAATCGCGGATCAAAAGGAGTCGGTATAATGTAATCCCGACCAAATTTTAGTTCCTTTCCATAGGCTACAGCAACTTCATCNGGAACATCTTCACGAGCGAGCTCAGCGAGGGCGTTGGCNCATGCGATCTTCATCTCATCATTAATTGCCCTTGCATGGATATCTAAAGCTCCCCGAAATAAGTATGGAAAACCCAGTACGTTGTTAACTTGATTAGGATAATCACTTCTTCCAGTAGCCACAATCGCATCAACNCGAACCTCNTGTGCTTCTTCTGGAGTTATTTCNGGGTCAGGATTAGCCATCGCAAATATTACTGGATCTNTCGCCATGGTTTTTAGCATTTTTTGCGTCACNGCACCTTTGACCGAAACACCAATAAATACATCTGCCCCGTCNAANGCNTCCGCTAATGTTCTCGCTTTCGTCTTTGATGCATGGGCAGACTTCCATTGGTTCATGCCTTCTTTACGGTCCNGGAAAATTACTCCTTTTGTGTCACAAACAATACAGTTCTCATGACGTGCACCCATAAATTTTAAAAGCTCAATACATGCTATTCCTGCNGCACCTGCTCCATTCAATACAATTTTTACATCTTCAATTTTTTTATCNGATAAATACAACGCATTTATTAGACCAGCTGCGCAAATTACCGCTGTCCCATGCTGATCATCATGAAAAACTGGGATATCCATTTCCTCTTTTAAGCGCTGTTCAATTATAAAGCATTCTGGCGCCTTGATATCTTCAAGGTTGATACCCCCAAAGGTTGGCCCCATCAATTTTACAGCTNTNCAAAATTCATCTGGATCCTCNGTATCTAATTCAATGTCAATCGAATTNACGTCGGCAAACCTTTTAAAAAGNACTGACTTTCCNTCCATAACAGGTTTACTTCCCAGTGCGCCAAGGTTTCCCAAACCTAACACTGCACTNCCATTAGATATTACTGCTACTAGATTTCCTTTGTTTGTATAATCATAGGCCAANTCAGGGTTTTCNGAAATTTNGGAGCAAGGCACCGCAACTCCAGGAGAGTATGCTAGAGACAAATCACGCTGCGTCGCCATGGGAACTGTTGCATTAACTTCCCATTTTCCAGGGACTGGCTCCATATGAAACGCGAGTGCTTCATCGCTCGTAAACTTTGTATTTTTCATTAGTAAAATCCCTAGCCGTAAAGTAACTGTACTATCAAGTTTTAGGACCTACAATAAATTGTTTTCTGTTTAATTTTTTCTAATTGGATATTAGGCTAATAATTAAAAAATGAGGTTATTTTCGTGACACCTATGATGGCTCAGTATCTGAAAATTAAAAGTCAGTATCCTGATGCACTGCTATTCTACAGAATGGGAGATTTTTATGAATTATTTTTTGATGACGCTATAAAAGCCGCTAAAGTGCTAGATATAGCCCTTACAAAAAGGGGCAAACATAACGATACTGATATTCCAATGTGTGGTGTTCCCCATCACTCTTCCGAAAATTATTTATTAACTTTAATCAAGTCTGGTCACAAAGTAGCTGTATGTGAACAACTGGAGAGCCCTGCTGAGGCAAAAAAGAGAGGCTATAAGTCAGTCGTAAAACGCGATGTAGTGAGACTGGTAACACCCGGTACTCTTACTGAGGATAGCCTTCTAAATGCACGTTCACACAATTTTTTGGCTGCATACTCGATTGTGAGAGGCGAGCATAGCTTAGCATGGGTGGATATTTCCACAGGTTTTATGAGTGTTCTGTCATTAAATAAAGTTGAGGATTTTGTCGCAGAACTATTTCGACTAAACCCTTCCGAAGTCCTCATAATCGAAAATACAGATTATGAAATTATTGATGCGATAGAAGAAAGCGGAGCAACGGCAACGCTGCGTGGTAAATCGGCATTTGACAGCACATCGGGTGAAGAAAGATTAAAAGCACTATTCGCAGTTGCTTCTTTAGAAGCTTTTGGGAGCTTTAGTCGAGCGCAGGTATCGGCACTGGGTTCAATAGCAGAATATTTAGATGCTACACAAAAAGGTAAATTGCCGATCCTCAGACCACCGGTGATTGAAGTAAAAGAAAATAGTATGCGGATTGATTCTGCAACAAGACGGAATTTAGAATTGACAAGATCAATTCATTCGGGATCAAGACAAGGATCTTTACTAGGAACTATTGATCGAACAGTTACTGCCGCGGGCGGACGGCTATTAGAACGACGTATTTCAGCTCCAAGTATGGATATAGATGTAATTAATGAAAGACATGATGCTCTTAAATTTTTACGTGACGATCTCGATTTAAGCGAACCTGTAATGGCATTTCTCAAGAGTATTCCTGACCTGGAACGGGCACTTTCAAGGGTATCTCTAGAGCGAGCTGGACCTCGAGACTTAGCAAACATATCAAAAGGATTAATCCAAGGAAAAGAGATAGCTAGGCTATTTAAAAATCATGACCTGCCAGCAGAATTAAAATTAGCGATGGAAAAACTATTAGGCCATGATGAAATTTCGTCGACACTAGAAAAGGCAATCGTCCCAGAACCCCCACTGTTGGTGCGTGATGGGGGTTTTGTTACGGAACAGTTCAATTCAGAGTTGGATGAGACCCGAGCACTAAAAAGAGATGGCACCAAAATAATTGCTGAAATGCAAAGAGATTTCATCGAGCTCACCGGTATTCAGTCCCTGAAAATAAAGTTCAATAATGTTCTCGGATATTTTATAGAAACTACTGCCAAAAATGCGGAAAAACTTCAGAACAGTGCAATAGCTGATAACTTTATTCATCGACAAACCACCGCCAACCAAATGCGTTTCACAACATTAAGTTTATCGGACACTGAAACAAAAATCATAAATGCGAACGCAAAAGCTCTTGAGATAGAAAAACAAATTTTTAATGAATTAAGCGCACTAATAATACAAAATTTTGAAAAAATCTCTGCCGCCGCTGAAGCTTTAGCAGTAATTGATATTACTAACAGCTTGGCAACATTGGCACGCGATGAAGAGTGGTGCAGACCAAAAATAGATGGCTCAAAATCCTTTGCAATTCAAGGTGGACGCCATGTGGTAGTTGAAAGCTCCTTGAAAAATAATGGCAATAGTTTCATTCCAAATGATTGTGAATTGAGCGAAGGGTCTATTTGGTTGGTAACTGGGCCAAATATGGCAGGTAAATCAACCTTTCTTAGGCAAAATGCTTTAATAGCCATATTAGCACAAATGGGATGTTTTGTTCCTGCTGCGAGTGCCCATATTGGCATTATAAGTCAATTATTCAGTAGGGTCGGAGCCTCTGATGATCTTGCTAGGGGGCGGTCAACATTTATGGTCGAAATGGTGGAAACAGCAGCAATTTTGAACCAAGCCGACGATCGCGCGTTAGTAATTTTAGACGAGGTTGGTCGTGGTACAGCTACATATGATGGATTAGCAATTGCTTGGTCAACTTTAGAGTATCTTCATGAGGTCAATAAATCTAGATCTCTTTTTGCTACACATTATCATGAAATGACCGTCCTTTCAGACAAGTTAACAAGAGTTATAAATGCAACGGTTTCTGTAAAAGAGTGGAACAATGAAGTGATTTTTCTGCATGAAGTGCGTCAAGGTGCTGCCGATCGCTCTTATGGTCTGCAGGTTGCAAAATTAGCTGGACTACCTATTGAAGTTTTAGAAAGAGCAAAGGTCATTCTTAATGAACTAGAGGCAAGAGATGCGGAAAAAGGCACAGAGGGAAAACTGCTCACGAAAGATTTGCCACTATTTTCACAAAGCCTGTCACATAAACCTGTTACACAAGTCAATTACAATAGCGAACTATCAAATAAGATAAGGAGCATTTACCCGGATGAGATATCGCCCAACGAGGCGCTGCAGATATTGTATGACTTAAAAGAAATTTGTGGTGAAAATTAACCTCTGAATAATATCTCTTATCTAACCACCTGAAGATGAAGATACGCCAACCTTTGCTGGCCTTAACAGTCTATCGTGAAGCATAAATCCCTCTGCTGAAACCTGTATAATATCACCTGATTTTGTATCTGGCAGAGGCGCCTCAAACATAGCTTCATGAAGTTTTGGATCAAATTTATCGCCAATCTCTGGGGATATTAAAGTAATGCCATGCTTTGTAAAAACATTAAGCAATTCTCGCATAGTTAACTCAACCCCCTCAATTAAACCAGACGCAACCGATCGCTGTTCATCTGTAACAGCGTCGACCGCTCTCTTCAAATTGTCGTATACTGGGAGCAAATCTCTTGCTAACTTGGAGCCACCATAATTTTCGGCTTCACGACGATCTTTATCAGCACGCTTTCGTGCATTTTCTGCTTCTGCAAGAGCGCGAACAAACCGGTCTCTAAATTCATCTCGCTCATTCTTAATGACGTCTAACTCATCTAAACGATCAGCTTCTTCATTAATATCGATCATCTCCACTTCAGCTTCCTCTGAAGCAGCGTTTTCTATGTCGTCTAAAAATTCGTCCTCTTTTGGGTCCGTCATATTTCACCTCTAACTATGGTCGGTTATCAATTTTCCGACCAGCTGCGCCGTATAATCCACTATTGGCACGATGCGGCCATAGTTTAACCGTGTTGGCCCAATCACACCAACCGCACCGATAACCTTTTTATCAGAATTCATATAGGGAGAAACAACCAAAGATGAACCCGAAAGTGAAAAAAGTTTATTTTCTGAGCCAATAAAGATACGAACACCGTCACTTTGTTCGGTTAGGTTTAGAAATTCTTCTATATCTTGCTTTCTCTCTAGATCATTAAATAGAAGCCTTATACGCTCCAATTCTTCTTCTTCAGCTTCACTTTCAAGAAGATTCGCTCGACCTCTTACGATTAACCGTTCTTGCCTCTCGCCTTTGGCCTCCCAGAAGACTAGACCATTTTCGACAAGCTCTGCCGCTAAACTATCTAACTCTTGCCTTCTAACAGAGATCTCACTTTGAATTATTTGCTTGGCTTCTACCAAAGTTCGACCTTGCATTATGGAATTTAGAAAATTTGCTGCTTCTTTTAGAGAGCTTGGCGTTTGACCCAATGGAGGCCTGAAAAGCCTGTTTTCAACATGACCATTAGAAAAAACTAAAACAACTAATGCTCTATCATGGGCCAATGAGACAAATTCAACATGTTCTATTTCCGATTCCTGTTTCGGACTTAAAACGAGAGAAGCTCCCTGAGTAATACCAGATAATGCAGATCCTATTTTGTCTAAAGTTGCAGAAATATCCTTAGGGTTTTCACTTAGGGTGCCATCAAGTTTCTCCCTGTCAGTAATGGCTAAACCGTCTACCTCAAGAAGCCCATCCACAAACATTCGCAATCCCATTTGAGTTGGTATTCTGCCTGAGCTAACATGAGGACTATCAAGTAAACCAAGATATTCCAAATCTTGCATAACGTTCCTAACAGTAGCTGCACTTAAATTTTCACTTAAACTTTGGGTCAAAGTTCTTGAACCCACGGGCCCACCACTTTGTAGGTACCCCTCAACTACACGTTGAAACACCTCTCTCGAACGATCGTTCATTTCTGTCAAGATATTGTTTAATGTATTCATAATTTTTCCTTACTTACTAATTAAAGTAACGATGGGGAAAAGGTCAATCGGGGTTGCAAACAACCTCAAAGCAAATGTATGCCTCTAAAGAAAAAGGAAAAGTTATGCGTCCATCTGGAAGAAAACTTGATGAACTTCGGTCAATTACGATTGAAACAAATATTACAAAACATGCCGAAGGCTCGTGTTTAATTAAAATTGGAGACACTCATGTTCTATGCA
>NYSJ01000037.1 GCA_002682975.1 Paracoccaceae bacterium | reverse complement strand
GGCTCTTTCTGTTTATCTGCGTATATCATGAGAGGTTTTGCTTCAACTGAGGTTATTACCTCGTCATTGATTACTACTTCGCTAACCTCTTCCATACCAGGTAAGTCAAACATAGTATCAAGTAGTATGTTCTCCAAAATAGAACGCAATCCACGGGCACCTGTTTTACGCTCAATGGCCTTTTCGGCGATTGCCTCAAGAGCGTCGTCAGTGAAAGTAAGTTTTGTATCTTCAATCTCAAAAAGACGTTGATATTGTTTAATCAAAGCATTCTTAGGCTGTGTTAAAATCGTAACTAATGCAGGTTTATCCAAATCCTCTAAGGTAGCAAGAACTGGCAAACGCCCCACGAACTCTGGAATAAGTCCAAATTTCAACAAATCTTCTGGCTCTAATTGCTTGAAGACTTCTCCAATACCACGGTCATCGACATCACGTACATCAGCACCAAAGCCCATAGCACTGCCTTTACCTCGTTGAGAAATTACTCTATCTAAACCCGCAAAAGCCCCACCACAAATGAATAATATGTTTGTTGTATCCACTTGTAAGAACTCTTGCTGTGGGTGTTTTCTTCCACCTTGAGGCGGTACACTTGCAACAGTACCTTCCATTAATTTCAGCAGAGCCTGCTGAACACCCTCACCAGAAACGTCTCTGGTAATTGAAGGATTTTCTGATTTTCTCGTAATTTTATCTACTTCATCAATATAAACGATACCTCGCTGAGCACGTTCAACGTTATATTCTGCTGACTGAAGCAGTTTTAAAATTATGTTCTCAACGTCTTCCCCGACATAACCTGCTTCTGTTAATGTAGTCGCATCCGCCATTGTGAACGGCACGTCCAATATTCGTGCTAAAGTTTGGGCCAACAATGTTTTACCACATCCAGTAGGACCAATCAGAAGAATATTTGACTTTGAAAGCTCGATATCACTGGACTCGGAGGAATGATTCAGTCTCTTATAATGGTTATGCACAGCTACCGATAGGACGCGCTTAGCCATCTCTTGACCGATAACGTAATCATCCAAAACATCACAGATTTCCCGCGGTGTTGGAACTCCATCTGTTGACTTTAGCCCAGTTGCCTTGGTCTCCTCACGAATTATGTCCATACATAATTCTACACATTCATCACATATGAAAACTGTAGGTCCTGCAATAAGCTTCCTGACCTCATGTTGGCTTTTTCCACAGAAGCTGCAGTAAAGGGTATTTTTACTATCCGAACCTGACCGAGACGACATTTTTATCCTTTCAAAGCCCTACAGTTCTATTTTTACTGCCTTTATTTTCTACGTTAAGTCTAAGATACTCATTAGAAAGCTACAATGCTAATTTAACATTTTATANAGAGATGTTGTATTATTTTTCATCATCAATGGTNCGCTTTGTTACAATCTCATCAATCAATCCCCAGTCCTTAGCATCTTCAGGCGACATAAAGTTATCTCGTTCAAGAGCNNCCTCGACCGTCTCATATTTCTGTCCTGTGTGATGAACATAGATTTCATTCAAACGTTTTTTTAGTTTTAAAGTTTCCTCTGCGTGGATCATAATATCGGTCGCCTGCCCCTGATATCCACCNGATGGTTGGTGGACCATTACTCTACTATTNGGCAAAGAAAACCGCATACCCTTTTCACCAGCAGTCAGCAAAAGTGAGCCCATCGACGCTGCTTGTCCTATAACAAGTGTAGAAACTTTTGGCTTTATATATTGCATTGTATCATAAATTGACAAACCNGATGTCACTACACCACCCGGGCTGTTTATATACATGCTTATATCTTTAGTTGGGTTTTCAGCTTCGAGGTGTAGAAGCTGCGCAACCACCAAAGTGGACATACCGTCATGAACTGGGCCACTTATAAATATTATACGTTCCTTAAGTAGTCTTGAAAAAATATCGTATGCTCTCTCGCCACGACTGGTTTGTTCGACCACCATCGGAACCAAGTTGTTCATATAAACTTCAATTGGATCTTTCATGTGTTCTCCGCCTGTTATTTGTTCTTAAGTTCATTTATCGTTTTAGTATCAGAGATCGGNAGCTGCAATAGCACAAGCTTAAAAGATTTTATGAAACCTCTAGTTTTNNAAGAATTACTTTAGAANNGCAGTAATAATTCCTTCAGAAAAAGCAGACCNTTAAACTTCAATTGAAATCTACCCAAATGCTTCTACCTCTAANNNTNGANGNAGTTTACGAGCNTTNANTGAAAAAATTTANTTTTATACCAACTAGGGCGGCAGGNCTGGAGCGCTTNAAGACATTTTTGCCNTCAGCCGGAAATAATTATGCNGCTTTAAGAAACTATGATCTAGGTCAAAATAATCANACCAATGTGTCTTTGCTTTCTCCCTATATCCGTCACNGATCATTAACAGAAATTGAAGTTCTAAAATCAGTTCTTTGTTATCATTCGAAAAAAAGTTCAGAAAAGTTTGTCCAGGAGGTATTCTGGCGAACATACTGGAAAGGTTGGCTAGAAATGCGGCCAGCGGTTTGGGCAGCTTATCAATCTAAGCTAAATAGGCTTGGTGATGACCTAAAAACCCAATCTGGTTTTCGGAAATCCTGGGAAAATGCCTGTCAGGGGGAAACTGGTATAGAGTGCTTTGATAGCTGGGCAAAAGAATTGTTTGATACAGGTTATCTGCATAATCACGCCAGAATGTGGTTTGCTTCCATTTGGATACACACTTTGAAACTACCTTGGGAACTTGGAGCAGATTTCTTTCTACGCAACTTGTTGGACGGAGATCCTGCGTCAAACACGTTAGGTTGGCGGTGGGTTGGTGGAGCACAAACCATTGGAAAGACTTATCTTGCTTCTACACAAAATATTCAGAAATACACAAAGGACCGATTTTCACCAACAAACTTGTCGCTAACCCCCACAATGATATCAGGCACTGAAAACCCAGAACGGAAGCCAATTTCATTCGATCATATTCCATGTGAATCAAAAAATTATGCTGTTCTACTGCATTCCGAGGATATGGATTGGTCAGTTTTGAGAGAATTTTTCCCAAATGCGGTAAAAATATTTTGCCTACTTCCAAATAATGAGCCCAGACCTTTAATTTCATCTAACTTGCAACATGATTTTAAAAAATCATTGCTGAAAGACTCGTTGAACCGTTGGGGAGATAAATTAGGTCCCATTAGTTTAATTGAGAACTTAAATGCATTAGAAAACGACNCCTTCGACGTCATTTACACAAATTATATCCCAATTGGTCACACAAGAGATCTTGTAGAAANCTACAAATTTAAAAATACAAAGATCATTAAAATTNCAAACNGCTTTGACCGCANAGCNTGGCCATTCGCAACTCATGGTTTTTTCCGCTTTAAAGAGNAAATAGATAGCTTATTAACTCAGCTAGATGAATAGAATTACAAAAATACACACCAAAAAATAGAAATTAATATTTCTATTTAACCCCCAACTAAAATTGGGGGTTAAATCATTTGTATATTGTTTAGCCAAACATATCAGCTGTGATACCTGAGTACCAACCTATAGACTCTTCATAGGTTGCTTTTCGTAGATCTGCTGACTCACCAGTTTTACTTACAAACCCATCTATTTTTGCGATTTTCTCATCAGTTGCTTCGTATGTAGCACCAACTTTCACACCGTCATTTGTATCAACAAGTGACCAACATGTATTTGAGAATTTGGCAGGAAATACCTTTGAACCCGTTAAAGCTCCACGTACTGCCATAGCAGCCACTTTAGCTTGAGAGTTCGCTGAATATCCCGATTTAGGCATATCACCTTGTGCGGAAGCGTCACCAAGAACATGGATGTTTTCGTCAATTCGACTTTGCATAGTATGCCCAGANACNGGCGCCCAGTTTCCTTCAGTTATACCGGCAATCTCACAAATTCTACCAGCTTTCATAGCGGGAATGACNTTACAAGCATCAACCTTAGTAACTTCACCATCGATTGTCACAGTCATCGCGCCAGGGTCAACCGAAACATTGCCTCCACCAAATTCAGAGCCAATCCAATCGATCATTCCAGAATAATGATTTCCCCACCCTTCTTGGAATAAACCCATTTTTGAGAATTTTGGCTTTGGATCTGCNACAATAATTTTTGCTGTTGGATTTGACGCCTTCANTAAGTGAGCAGTCATTGATACTCTCTCATAGGGCCCTGGAGGGCAACGATACGGNTTCGGTGGCGCGACCATTGCGAATACGCCACCTTGAGGCATAGCTTCAATCTGTGCTTTTANAAGTTCTGTTTGCGATCCAGCCTTATAAGCATGGGGCATTTTATTTTGGGCATTTATGCTCCANCCNTCGACTGACCCATCGATAAAATCGATGCCTGGCGATAAAATTAAACGATCATAATTTAAAGTCGCTCCACCAGCTAAACTGACTGTCTTTGACCCTCGGTCAATCCCTACCGCCCAGTCATGTACCACATTTATCCCATACTCAGTTGCAAGGTTGCCGTAGCTGTGACCAATACTGTCTAAACTTCTAAACCCACCNATGTATAGGTTAGAAAAAAAGCAAGTATAATAATTTCTTGTAGGTTCAACCAAAGTAACGTCGATGGCACCTTTACTGTCCTTAGCAATGTAGCGGGCTGCTGTAGCACCTCCAGCACCACCGCCAACNACTACAACTCTTGGCTTACCGCTTGCCATTACTGTTGGGGCAGCCATTGCCGCAGCTATCGCTGCGCCAGTNCCTATAAANTTTCGTCTATCTAATTTCATGTTTTACCTCCCATTGAAAACATTATTTTAGTCCNTCAAAATAAATAGCCAGAGCGGCTATATCTTCATTTGATAGCCTGTTTGCCATCATTTGCATTACTGGATTTTTACGTATTTTTTGTTTGTACGCGTGTAATGCTATTATTAGATCCTTTCTAGCCACGCCACTGATCAATGGCACTCCCGGAGAAGAGCCTTTAACTTTATGGCACGTTTTGCAATCACTGGCTAAATACTCACCATATTCANGATCGCCCTTCAAATTTAAGATTTCCGCCGATAATTCAACTTCGTCCGAATGTACGAAACCTGAAAACAATCCCAAGATTAACACTGTTGAAACTACTAATAGATACTTCAAAATTGTTATGGTAAGCCCTCGCTGGTTAGTTCATGAGTCCATATCAACAAAAAAGTCTCAATAATTCAATATTTTTATTGNATCATTGCGANTTATTTATAAGANTNCCNATCGCCNCNAAACNCCNNAATTGCTTTANNGATGANAAAATCNCCACTTTANTNTNACAGCTNAAGNGCCAATTCATGAGCCATCGTCCTCTGGAGTAACGTCAAGAACACGTGCNCGCATTGTCACTTCAACGTTCTGTTTACAATCTTCCATACATGGATCTNGNNTGAATAACGGGTACTCCGTCNCATCTCGATCATCAATTATAAAACCGTTTGCATTAGGCATTTCCACGTCCAAGAAATTCTCGTTTGATAACACAAACTCTTCATCATCTATAATATCATTCGAATAAAGAATGTAGGCAAGCATTGCGTAAACGTCATCATCGCTTAAGCTTTGTGCATACCCATATGGCATTGAACGATGGATATAATCCCATGCAGTTGAAAGGTGTGGCCAATAAGACCCTACAGTTTTNAGAGGGTCTTCATCTGCCAGAGTACCTTCTCCACCGGCTAATTCTGGCCATCGATCTACACCCTCTGCAAAATCACCGTGGCAAACACTACACTGTTCAGAGAATATCTCTTCTCCATAGCTTACAGACCCAGAACCAACGGGAAGACCTGTTCCATCAGGTGCAATTTCCAAATCCCAGGCAACTATCTCTTGCTCCAAGGCTTTCCTACCCAAACCCAACGGGCCAGTTCCCTCTAATGGTGTATTTGCAGCGTTTGCCGAAGCAATAATAAGTAGATCGAAATCATACTGCGCATTAACCGTTCGTGGATCAGGCGGTAATTTTGTAATATTTCTATCAGCAAAATTATACGCAAGAGCTAAAACTAAAGTTACGCCTAAGCTCGATAGAAAAAATAAGTTACGAGACTTCGACATTTTCGACCTCACCACCTTTTTTTACCCACCACGTCTGAATACAGTTATTATGATAAATTGAATTAAGACCACGCACACTTCTAAGCTGCTCCTTTGACGGTTGCACATATCCTGTCTCGTCACGTGCTCGGCTTTGTAGAAACATATCTTTTCCATTCCAATCAATATCTAAATAAAAACGCGTTAAAGCTTTTGTTTCACCAGGGTTTGCTAATCGCGCACGAAACCAGTTCTCTCCACCATCGAGCGTGACATCAACGCGGGTAATGGCTCCGTGCCCTGACCAGGCTAACCCAGAAATTACTAATGGACCAGAACTGTGTTTAATGGGAGCTTGTGGGCTCGGCGATGTTATCACAGATTTAGCATCCATGACCCATGTCCACTTTCTAGATGTACCATCAGCTAAAGTATCAGTATATTTGGATGTTTCTTCACGGCTTTCTATTGGCTGGTCAGTTACCTCAACACGACGCAACCATTTCACCCACATATTGCCCTCCCATCCAGGCACAACTAGTCGAACAGGATAACCGTGCTCCTTACGCAATGCTTCGCCATTTGCTTTAAATGCAACGAATACATCATCTAGAGCTTTTTCAATTGGAATAGAGCGTCCATTGGATGAAGCATCAGCCCCTTCCACAAAGACCCATGATCCTTCGGGTTTCAATCCCGCTTCATTAAGTAGAGTACGCAAAGGAATACCTGTGTATTCCATATTATGTATCATTCCGTGCGTAAATTGAGCACCGTTTAATTGTGCTCCCGCCCATTCCATTCCTGTGTTTGCAGCACATTCACAAAAATATACATGGTTCTCTCGAGGAAACCGCTCTAAATCATCGTAAGTAAACACCAACGGCCGATCGACCAGCCCATTAATCATAAGTCGGTAGTCTTCTTTGGGTAGCTCGATAGCCCCTGAATGATTCCTTTCAAAAGCACAGCCCTGCGGAGTGATCGTTCCATCAAGAGCATGAATTGGAGTAAAATTAACCGAACTTATTGTGTCAGCAGTAAGCCATCCTACATTTCTTCTAACGACATCTGACTCAAAGTCTATTGGCATACCATATGGTGTTGCATCGACACCGTCACCGGTAAATTGTGCCCATTCCTGAGGTTCGGTAATTAATGGATCACCTTCCATAGCTTTTACGGAAGTACCGGCAGTGAAAGCTGCACTGCCCACAGCCACTGAACCTTTTAAAAAAGCTCGCCTTGTAGTTTTTTTCTTTGACATAATTTAAATGTACCTCCAGCCAATAATCAAAGTGCCTTAAACACCTATGACCTGAACAGAATTATTCTGATGAACTTTAACACTACCATTTCGACTTATATAATTTTCGACAAGATCCCAAATCTGAGGCCCCTCTGTACCTTCATTCACTGACGCCCATCCTGCAACAATATAAGCTTTAGATGGATCAATCTTCTCACCAGTTTTAAGAAGTGTTAAGTCACTTATCCGGTCACCCTGAGATTTGTTGATGTCTATTCTATAACCCATCCCGCCAATTCTAACCATATCACCACCCTGCTGATAATAGGGATCTGGGTTAAAAAGATTATCTGCAACATCCTCTAGGATTATATGTATAAATTCTCCTGTCATTTCAGTCCGATAAACCTTCCCATAACTCATGGAGGTAACATTCCAAATATCTTCTCTAGTAATGTCTTGCCCCGGCAGAATTGAGGGGCCCCATCTAACTCCTGGAGATAAAGAAATATCTGCTTCGCGTTCTTCAATCATAGCCTGACAAATCAAATCGTCCCATGTCCCATTAAAATTTCCTCGTCGGTATAGCAAACCCTCAGATTGACCAATCACTTCAGACAATTGGTCTACAAAGGGTGCTCGTTGGACATTAATTAGCTCTGCTATGTCAGGATCTGGTGTTATAACATCGGCAAAAATTGGGATAAGCTTATGTTTAAAGCCTAGCATCTGGCCGTTACGCACATCTAAATCAACTCTACTTACGAACTTACCGTTGGAGCCAGAAGCGATAATTACTGTTTTGTCTATCAATACTGGCTCTGGAAGCGCATCGTGGGTATGGCCCGAAAGAATAAGATCTATCCCAGTCACAATACTGGCCATCTTTTTGTCTACGTCAAAACCATTATGAGATAATACCACAACAAGTTCTGCGCCCAAACTACGAACCTCATCAACCATTGCCTGCATATTCTCATCTCTTATACCAAAGCTATACTCCGGAAACATCCAACCCGGATTAGCTATAGGCATATAAGGAAACGCCTGACCAATTACTGCAATTTTTGAACCTCCTCG
>NYSJ01000036.1 GCA_002682975.1 Paracoccaceae bacterium | reverse complement strand
GCGGATGCTAACGCATCTCTCTCCAGATTTTATAAAACAGTGGTCCATTTGCCTGAGAGTTTCCGGGGCGGTTGCTCCTTCGGCACTGATTGTCCAGTTCTCCCACCATTTCATTAAATGATAGACGCCAGCGTAGTTCTTTTCAAGGCAAATGTCATTTGACAGTACCAAATTTTTTATGCACATCAAAAGCATGAGTAATCAATTTTTCTTTGGCTATGGTAGTTTAGTAAATACTTCGTCTCATGACTTCCATAATATATCTAACGCACGTTTAGTTGGATGGCGCAGAGTATGGCAACGAACAAATTTAAGAGATTTCTCATTTTTGAGTGTGCATAGATCTGATAATTTTAGTATCGATGGCGTTATTGCACTTGTACCTGATGGTAACTGGAGAAAGCTAGATGAAAGAGAGGCTGGCTATGACCGAATTATTGGATCGGAAATGATTGAGCACACATCCTTAAAGTCTGATAGTATTTCTTTTTATCGGATACCAGATCATAAATTTTGTAGTGTTGAAAAATGTCCGATTTTATTAAGTTATCTTGACGTGGTTTTGATGGGATTTTTACAAAGGTTTGGAAAACANGGGTTTTCAAATTTTTTTGAAACTACTGATGGATGGGATTGTGGTGTATTNAATGATAGAAACAANCCTAGGTANCCTCGTGCCCAAGAATACGAAAACGATTTTTATTCTTCNGTAGATAATGCGATTACCGATCGCGAAATNACGTTNTACTGGTAACTAAATAGCAGTCTTNATGCTNTCATCTAGATATATTTNTCGTAATCTCTGAGTCATAGGCCCAGGGGANCCATNCGAAANATTTTGGCCGTCAATNTTAACAACTGGAGTAACAAAAGAGGAAGCGGAAGTTATAAAAGCNTCATCTGCATTTATTGCCTCATTGATTGAAAAATTTCTCTCTTCTATCTCCATTTCAGCTTCTTCAGCAAAGCGTATTATGGCCGAACGTGTTATCCCATGCAGAATGGCGTATGATTTGGCACGNGTAATTATTTTGCCATCGTTAATTATATAGGCGTTGTTCGACGTCCCCTCNGTAACATATCCGTCCTCAACCATCCAAGCATCATCTGCATTTAGTTTTTGNGCCATCATTTTGCCAATTGAGGGATAAAGAAGCTGTNTNGTTTTGATGTCACGNCGTCCCCATCTCTGATCCTCAATTGATATAACTTTGATACCTGAAACAGCTGAAGGGTTATCCACAAGATTTTCTTTATTTTGACTGAACATAACCACGGTTTGAGGTGTTGTCTCNGGGTCNGGGAAGATAAAATCTCTGTCACCTGCTGACCCACGTGTTATTTGTAAATAAATTAGGCCTTGGTTCACGTTGTTTTTATCAATTATGNTCCTNTGAGCCGACAATANAGCGTCATGGTTCATTGGAGTTGCCATGTCTAGCTCGGATAGTGACCTTTGTAATCGGGAATAGTGGCCAGCAAAATCAATTAGTTTTCTGTTAACTACTGAAGTTACCTCATAAACACCGTCTGACATTAAAAANCCTCGGTCAAAAATTGATATTTTGGCTTCATTTTCGGGAATAAAGNNTCCATTCAAATAAACGGTTCTCATAGTTTGGAACTCCTNCATTTAATTTNGGATTTAGTCTTATTGTTATGAAAGTGCAATTATAATAGANTATGGTTTATTGAGTAAGTTTTGTACTNTGANAAAGGTAGAAAAAGACGGTTTNTAAAATAATTTTTTGTNTGGACGNTAGATTAGCCTTTGAAAAATCATTTTCTTTTAACATTTTATCACTTAAAGGATCNCACAGTGCAAANCTTNGNGTATTATTTATCAAAATTTAGGAGCATNNTTTGAGACATTATCTAGATTTTGAAAAACCTTTGGCAGANATAGAGGGAAAAGCAGAGGAACTNAGAGCTTTAGCNCGCCAGAATGATGAGATGGATGTTGACGCNGAAGCNGAGGCCTTAGACAAAAAAGCAGAAAAAATGCTTAANGATCTTTACCAGAACCTCACGCCTTGGAGAAAATGTCAGGTGGCNCGTCATCCTGAAAGACCTCATTGTATCGANTATATAAATGAGCTTTTCTCAGAATTCACCCCTTTAGCAGGTGATAGAAATTTTGCAGATGANCACGCTGTCGTGGGAGGCATAGCGCGTTTCAGTGATATCCCTGTTATGGTTATTGGAAACGAGAAGGGTAATGATACAAAGACCCGTATAGAGCGAAATTTTGGCATGGCGCGTCCTGAAGGCTANAGAAAAGCGATCCGTTTGATGAGCTTGGCAGATAAATTTGGATTGCCGGTGATAACCTTGGTTGATACTCCGGGNGCATATCCTGGNAAAGGTGCAGAGGAGCGTGGACAGTCAGAAGCNATAGCCCGATCTACCGAAAAATGTCTNCAGATAGGTGTGCCNATTATTTCNCTAATAATTGGCGAAGGCGGATCCGGNGGAGCAGTTGCTTTTGCAACAGCAAATAAGGTNATAATGTTAGAGCATTCTGTCTATTCAGTTATNAGTCCAGAAGGTTGTGCTTCAATTTTATGGAAAGACNCTGAGAAGATGCGGGAGGCNGCAGAAGCATTGAGGCTTACAGCACAAGATCTTACAAAACTAGGTGTGAATGATGTTATAATTGAAGAGCCTACGGGTGGAGCTCACAGGGATAAAAAAATAGTTTTCATGGAAGTTAAAAATGCTATTGATAAAGCCTTGTCAGACTTAATCAAAAAGAAACCAAAAGACTTAATAAAGCANCGTAGAGATAAATTTCTCTCTCTTGGACAGCAGGGCTTAGCCTCTTAACTTAGCTTGTTAACATTCTTAAGCCCTGAGTAACGTCAGACCGAACGGCAATTCGCAAGCTGGGCTCATCTCCAGCACTTAATGCGGAGAGAATTAATTTATGAAAATGGGGTGGCTCTTTCCGTCGCAGTTTTCCGTATAGTGCCCTCATGGTTGGACCTAATTGTAGCCATACTGTTTCGGCAGTTGCTAACATTGCAGGNGCCTGAGCCCGTAAATAAAGTGTTCTATGAAATTCTAAATTTGTTTTTATATAAGTCACGGCNTCGTGATCGTCGATTGCTTGTGCAACGCGAGCATTTATTGCTTGNAGCCTATCAATTAGAGCCAAGTGCGCTCTGGGTAATGCCCTGCTCGATAGCTCAACTTCTATTAATGCTCTCATTGCTGCAAGCTCTTCTATCCGCTCGTTACTTAATTCTGGTGTGAGAACTCTTCCTGATGAAGTCATTGCAAGGGCACCTTCTGCCACTAATCGCCGTACTGCTTCTCTCGATGGAGTCATTGAAACATTATAGCTTTTACCAATCCCCCTAAGAGTTAAAGATTGGCCTGGTTTGATTTCACCGCACATAATCCTCATTCGCAGGGCTCTATAGACTCGGTCATGAGCTAAAGAATTTTTGTCAAAACTACTTTTTATTTTTTCCATAATTATTTGTGATCACAGAATTTTTATTGGTCAACCTTAAAATTATAAAAATGAAGATTTGTACCTTCATTGCGTAACCATTTTCGCTCATTATGATATGGTCCGAATAGATAGTATACCTCTGACCAAAAAGCTTTTGAATGATTAAAATGTTTCAGGTGGGATACTTCATGAGCAACTAAGTATTTAATTACATTTTTTGGTGCCATAATTAATCTCCAAGAAAACATTAAATTATAAGTGCTTGAGCAAGATCCCCAGCGTGATCTTGTATCCCGTAATTTAAGTGAGCAGTATGATACTCCTAACTTAGAGCAGTAATAAGCGGCAAGCTCTGTAAGCTCTTCCTTAGCTAACTTTTTTAGGTAATTTTCTATGGCCAGACCACGGTTAGCTACTTTTGATGGCACGAGCAAACTATTGCCAATANTTTTCACACTTGNAGCNTTTANACANAGTTTTATTTCCACNNTATTACCCATGATGGGAATAAAACTGCCCGTGCCCACTTCTATTTTTTTACTTGAAACCCCNTGTATTTTTTCNCGTANCCANGNTTCTTTACTTTTNAAAAAATTNAATAAAACATCATGCTGTGTATTTGCTGGGGCTGTAAGNGTTACANTTTCACTAATCGACGAAACCCTAAGTGATAATCTTCGAGAACTCCGAACCNTNCTGACNANTACTTTTATTTGAGGTTCTTTTGTAAAATATATCGATTTTGACATGAAAATTCATAATCTCGCTAAAATTTTATTAATTTGATCAGATAATGCTTTGACATATTGCTCATCTTGTGCGACATGGCGATTTTTAAGTATGTACAACATTTAAAGGGAATTTCCTATGCCCAAAGAAGAATGGGGTGTTAAGCGCGTGTGTCCTACGACTGGCAAGCGCTTTTACGACCTAAATCGTAACCCAATAGTAAGTCCTTACACTGGTGAAGAGGTTAAGTTGGACGATACTAAATCTCGCTTAATCCAAGCTGATGGAGAGGACCTGTCCGTGCGTAGGTCGACCGCAAGCGAAAATGCGGATGAAGATGTTGTACTGGAAGACGACGATATGGACGCTGAAATGGATGATGATCTTTTGGAAGAAGATGAAGATGATAATGTTTCTTTGGATGANATAGCCGATGTTCCTTCAGAAGAAGACGAAGGTTAAAATGATAGTGCAGGTTCTGAAACTTGTTCTCATGTAACATTATCTAAGTAGAGTTAGAAGGAATTTGGTGTTATTTCGGGGCCTTAGCTCAGCTGGGAGAGCGCTACAATGGCATTGTAGAGGTCAGGGGTTCGATCCCCCTAGGCTCCACCAAATATCCAAATAAACTTAAAAAAGTTAGGTTTTAAATATTTCGGTTCCGTCTCTTAAGTAGAGCCCAAAACAATAACAAGATCTGAATAATCAGAACTGTTACTATATATATGTACTCAACTTTGAGACTGTTGGGAAAAACTCCGTAGATCAGCCAGATTAAAAGTGATAGGACCGCAAAATTGAGCCAAATCTTTTTCAGAGCTCTTTTTTTTTCTTGAGCAATAAGCTGCAACTCTTCCTGTCTGCGCTCGTACTCCCTTCTTTTACGCTGTCTTTCTTCAGGTTCGTTCATTGTCCTCAAACTTTTATATTGTAAGCGNGCCGCATTGCTCGGTGCCACACTGCGTTTTATTATCTTTTTACAGTCAAAATATACTTTCTAGGTAAATGTAATGCTAGACAATCTCTGAAAATTTTCAGCTTACTTAGCCTCTGAATTCTCTCAATAAATTCTGCTTTTGTATTAACTTATTTAATATTGCATGTAATTNATGTGTTAATAAGANCGTAAAAATTTAGCGGGNNTTACTTTAAGTGATTGTGTGGCGAAATATAAACCTGCCAAAAGGTTTACTAAAAGTCCACCAATTACAACCATAAATGCAGTAGACCAAATTATTTGAAAGGGAACTTCTAGCACAAACGTTGTTATCCCCCAGGCACTAAATATTGCAAAAAATATTGCTACAAAACCTGCTGTAGCTCCTACTAAAGAAAATCGAATTATATAGCTAATCATTAGGTTTTTTCGCGTAGCTCCCAAAGTCTTCAAGATGGATGCATCGTACGATCTCGCATTTTGTCCAGCAGACGCTGATCCGAGAAGTACTAAAAAACCGGTTACCAATGTGGTGAGTGCACCATAAGAACTTGTGGTGGCTATTGAGCCTAATAGTTCGCCAACACGTTCTATAACATTTCTTACCTTTATGAGCGTAATATTTGGGAATTTACNTGATAANGCATTGAAAACTNCATCCTCAGACTCNGCTCTTGCATAAATAGTAGTAATGAAACTGTGAGGTGCAGTTTCAAGTGCAGTTGGNTTCATGGCCAGAACAAAACCAATTCCTGCAGTTGAGAAATNTACGTTACGGAGACTTGTAATTTCTCCAGTAATTTCTCTTCCCATTATATTCACNGTTAAACTATCACCAATCCCAATCCCAAGTTCTTCAGCTTGTTCGGCACCAAAACTAATTTGAGTTTTTCCTGTNTAATTTTTAGGCCACATCTGACCTTCGGTAAGTTTAAATCTTTCTGGTAATTCCTCAAAGTATGTAATGCCTCTGTCGCCTCTTATAACCCAGTGATCGCCGGCTAGTTCAGATGCCAGACTGTTATTTATTTTTGTGATTATGCCACGAAGCATAGGAGCTTCATCAAAAGAAGTAACGCCCTCGTAAGAATTCAAAATCTGTCTAACTTCCTCAATTTGAGACTTTTGAATGTCAATCACAAAGTAAGATGGAGCCACCTCNGGTAGATCGTTATTGATTGAAGTTCTCAGATTGCCATCAATTTGAGCNATCGTCGCTAGCACTGCCAATCCTATTCCTATTGCCAGTAGTGAGTTGGATGTTCCTTCTTGAGTACCGCTCATTGCGGCAAGAGCCCAACGGGTTGATGGGTGNCCTTTAATAACACGGGCTAATTTTTTAATAAAATACATCAAGAGNCGCGNTGACAGAAACAAAGTTAATGTGGCGACGGCAAAACCAAGTGAAAACCAGCAGGTAAGTTGAGGATTCTGATTAAATAGGGCAGAGGCCGCTAGCAGAGAAATTAATAGACCAAAGCTCCAAACTAAGTATTTAAAACGTGGCAATCCATCGCTTTGTAAATTCATTGCGCGAAATAGAGCCACGGCTTGTATATTTTCACACTTTGATAGCGGCCATAGCGTGAATAAGGTTGAAATAATGGCTCCATAAAAAGCCGCCTCCAATATGGGTGTAAAAGAGAAAACTATCGTAATTGGGAGTGGAATAACGATATTAAGAAGAGGTGCAAAAAGATGTGGTGTAATAGCGCCGATCAATAAACCTAAACATATTCCGATTAAAGAAATTATAGCCAATTGGATAAAGTATGTCATAAAAATTTGGGAATTTGTAGCTCCCAAACTCCTTAAGACAGCTATCGTAGATATTTTCTGATTGAGGTAGCTTTTCACTGCAGACCCGATTGCAACACCACCTACTACTAGCCCTGCCAGACCCACCATAATGAAAAAAGCAGATAACCTAGTCACAATTTCAGATATACCTGGCGCACCATTTCTGGAGTCTCTCCAGCGCATTCCAGTCTCTTCAAATTTCATTTTTGCGATAGACTCTAGCGCTTCCAAGTTTTTACTTGGATCGATTTGCAACCTATATTTTGCTGTAAAAAGTGTTCCGGGTGCAAGTAATCCAGATGATTTCAGTTCCCTGGTTTTTACAATGGTTCGGGGTCCTAATCCAAAATCAGCTCCGGAGTCGTCCGGTGATGATATAATGATATCTCTGAGAATAAAATCAGCCAGTCCAAGGCTGAAGGTATCGCCCAAAGCAATGCTTAATCTTGATGCAAGGTCGCGCTCCATTATCGCACTTTTGGGTTTGATCAACACTTCTCTAAGAGATCGACCACTTTCAAGTTGAACCTCTCCAATTAGTGGGTAACGATCGTCTATAGCTTTTATCTGAGTAAGTGCTCGTTCATTTTTCCCATCGCTTTCAATAATGGCCATCGATCTAAATTCTAGGATCTCTGACATATCTTGGGATATCGATTTCAGCCAATGAAGTTCTTTATCATTTGCCAAGCGGTAAGTGAATTCTGCCTCTGCATTACCTCCTAGTAATTCAGATCCTTTCTCACCAATCGTATATTCTATGCCACTTTTTATAGTTCCAACTGCAGTAATAGTTCCAACGCCGAGCACTAAGCAGGTGAGAAAGATACGGAATCCAGATATACCTGATCGCAATTCTCGAATTGCCATTAGTATTGAAAATCTGAAATTTCCAGTTCTGATCACAGAAGTTTTCCATCTCTTATTTTAATGGTCCTGTCACATCTGGTTGAGAGTGCGTTGGAATGCGTGACTAGAAAAAGGGTGGTGTTATGCTCATTTTTCAGCTCAAAAAGTAAATCAATTATAGCTTTCGTATTTTCCTCATCCAAATTTCCAGTGGGCTCATCTGCCAAAAGGATCTGAGGGTTCGAAACGTAAGCTCGTGCCAATGCCACACGTTGCTGCTCACCACCTGATAGTTGAGAGGGGTAATGATCAGCACGATGGGATAATCCTACTCTATCGAGTGCTATCATGGCATGTTTGATTGGATTTTTAGATGAAGAAATTTCTAGGGGAGTAGCCACGTTTTCACTGGCAGTAAGTGTTTGTATTAGGTGGAAGGATTGAAATACCACGCCAACATTATTTCTACGTAGCATAGAAAGGTTATCCTCCGACATCCCAGTTATCACCTGACCAAAAATTTTTATTTTTCCACTTGTAGCTTGCTCCAGTCCACCAGCTAGCATCAATAAAGAAGACTTTCCTGACCCAGATGGACCGATTAATCCAATGCTCTCACCCTCATGAAGGTCTAGGGAAACATTTTTTATAATGTTTACATTGCCCGCGTTGCCTTTCAGCGTCAAAGATACATTTTGTAAAGAAATTACCGGTTCTCGCATGAAAGCTCGCTTATGATTTTAGTTAATATATTAAAATATGGTTTATTTTTAGTCTTCAGCAAGACGATCATCTTACTATTTGTATTTTCGTCATTTGCAAACGCAGATAATCAAATAAAAATACTGATGCTAGGTGATAGTTTAACCCAAGGATATGGTTTGACAGAAAAAAATGGATTGGTCCCNGNACTNCAACGCTGGCTATCAATNAATAATGTAGAAGTCTTGCTTATTAACGGTGGAGTATCTGGCAATACGACCCTTGGGGGTTTCGAGCAGCTGGATTGGTTGCTATCCCCTGATATAAATGGCGTAGTCGTTGCATTAGGTGGAAATGATTTATTGCGCGGTTTTGATCCAGAATTTACAAAAAATAATTTAGAGAAAATATTTAGGAATTTAAAATCTAAGGGTATTACGAGTACACTTGTCGGTACTATTTCTCCCTTAAATTATGGTCCCCAATTCAAGAAAGAGTTCGATGAGATTTATCCTACTTTGGCAAAGGAATATAATCTTTATTANATAGACAGTTTTTTCTCCCCTTTAATAGATAAAAAAACAAGAAAAATTTCAGTTAATTTGCTACAAGCTGATGGTATTCACCCAAACGAGGAAGGTATTGAGACGATTGTTAACTATATAGGCCCTGTAATTAAAAATTTTTCGCAATCACTTTCCCAGTAACTTAGTAATACAATCTAAAGATATTTTTCAAACTACCTGAGTCATTTATTAAAAGTAACATGTAAATAAGATGCCAAGATGTCACAAAGAACATTAGCCAGAAAATGAATGCTTGAATTTATCTGATAAACAAGACTACACACTGGTTGCATAAAGCGCGGTTTTGCTACTGCTTTCGTTTATTTTAGGAGATAAAATGGCCAAAGAAGAATTACTCGAATTTCCAGGGGTTGTAAAAGAATTACTCCCTAATGCTACATTCCGAGTTGAACTTGAAAACGGTCACGAAATAATAGCGCATACGGCAGGTAAAATGAGAAAAAATAGAATTCGTGTTCTTGCTGGCGACCGTGTTCAGGTAGAAATGACACCCTATGATTTGACTAAGGGGCGTATAAATTATCGCCACAAGTAGCACTTGAAGCTTGTTCTTGGATCAAGTAGCCCGCGTAGGCTTGAGTTGTTATCACAGATAGGTGTGTTCCCTGATGAAATTCGAAAGCCTGATATTGATGAAAAATGCATAAAGGGAGAGTTACCTCGTACCTACTGCAATAGAATAACCTTGGCCAAGCTGAACGCACTGCCTTGTAAAGTAGATGAAGTTATTCTTTGTGGGGACACTACCGTTGCTTTGGGTAGGCGCATACTTGGAAAACCAAAAGATAAACAACAAGCAATTGAGTATCTAATTTCTCTGTCAGGTAGACGACATAGGGTAATAACAGCAATAGCTGTGCGAAGCAATAATAAAACTTGGACAAAAGATGTTGTAAATACTGTAAAATTTAAGGTTCTTTCGAAAAAAGAAATTGAAGATTATATATCTACTGGCGATTGGAATGGAAAAGCTGGAGCTTATGGGATCCAAGGTTCTGCTAGCAAATTCATTCCTTGGATAGCAGGCTCTTTTTCAGCCATAGTTGGTCTGCCTCTTTTTGAAACAGATAACTTGCTTTGCGAAGCGGGTTACACAATGCGAAAAGTCAAAGAATGAAAGGTAAGATAGCTTTACTTGATAACTTCGAGGGTAAAGAGGCAGCTGCATTGCTAATCGATGGTAAATTGCACGATTTTTTCACAGAACCAGGTATGAAAGCACCTGGCGCTATTTTTAGGGTCAAGGTTAAGCATCAATTAAAGGGATCTGGAGGGGTGTTTGTCGAAAGTCCAGATGGTGATTTTTTTTTACATCAAACAAGTAGCATAACTCCGGGTAAATTTATTCTAGTTCAAGTTAGTAGTTATGGTGATAGCGAAAAATTGCCGCGAGTCTCAACAAAACTACTTTTTAAAAGTAGATATGTGATTGTGACACCATTCGCTGATGGCTTAAATATAGCCAAAAGCATCCAAGACATTGAGAGAAAAAGTCAGCTAAAGCAACTTGTCACAGAGGGATTTGAACATATTCCTTACGGTATGATTCTTAGATCTGCTTGCGCCTCCGCTAGTGATAATGAAATTATTGATGATTGTAGAAACATGATTAATGCAGCTCAGAATGTCTTATCAGATGAAAATAATCAGATTGGTTTAATATATCGAGCTCAGTCACCGCACCAAATGGCATGGAGGGAATGGAGCGATATACCTACTGTAGACAAAAGAAATGGTGTGTTTTCTGATTATGGGGTTTTAGAATTAATTGATGAACTTAAAGATTCAAAAGTAATTATAAATAATAGTAACTATTATATTGAACCCACCAGGGCCTTTGTAGCTATCGATGTAAATACTGGTGGAGATATGTCATTTGCTGCAGGACTCAAAGCTAATTTAGCTATGGCTAAAGATCTACCACGTCAATTGCGTTTAAGAGGTCTGGGTGGGCAAGTAGTTATAGATCCCGCACCCATGTCGAGGCAGAATCGTAAAACTTTAGAAAATGCGATCAAGTCTTCGCTTCGTAGAGACACCATCGAAACCAATTTTGTCGGATGGACGTCAATGGGTTTGATAGAGCTACAGCGAGCAAGAATTCGCCCCAATTGGTTAACTCTTTAAAGNAANTCAATTTTATTATTAATTACACTGGGTTTAAACTGCAGTATCTTTATAATTAATTTCTTTTTTATCTTCACCCAGCCTGCTACGTCGAATGTGTAATCTATTCAGAGCATTTAAATACGCTTTAGCAGATGCAACCACAGTATCAGTATCTGATGATTGCCCCGTAGAAATATTTCCCTTGTCATCCATTCGAACGGTTACTGTAGCTTGTGCATCTGTACCCTCAGTAACCGCATGAACTTGATAAAGCTGTAATCGTGCACTGTGAGGGTATAACGCCTTAACTGCATTAAAGGTTGCGTCGACAGGTCCATCTCCCGTGGCTATGGTAGATACTTCGTTGCCATCGATAACCAAATTCATTTCAGCACTTTGCGGTCCGTGCGTACCGCATTTAACCTCCAAAGACATCAGAATTATATGATCATTTTCCGCATCTTCTCCAGCACGCATAAGCGCTATAAGATCTTCGTCATAGATTTCCTTTTTTCTATCTGCTAACTCTTTGAATCGAAAAAATACATCTTTCAGTTGATTATCAGCCAGCTGATAGCCCAAATCTTCAAGTTTAGCTCTTAGTGCTGCCCTACCGGAGTGTTTACCTAAAACCAGATTTGTTTCTGACAATCCTATATCTTCAGGACGCATTATTTCAAAAGTTTCGGAATTTTTCAGCATACCATCTTGGTGTATACCACTTTCGTGGGCAAATGCATTTTTGCCAACAATTGCCTTATTAAATTGCACTGGAAAGCCAGAAACAGTTGCAACTCTCCTTGATAGATTCATTAACTTAGTTGTGTCTATAACTGTATGGTAGGGCATTATGTCAGCTCTAACTTTAAGGGCCATTACAACTTCTTCGAGAGCTGTATTACCGGCGCGCTCTCCCAGTCCATTAATTGTGCACTCTATTTGTCTAGCGCCTCCTTCGACCGCTGCGAGAGCATTTGCTGTCGCCATACCTAAATCATTGTGACAATGAGTTGCAAATACCACCTGATCTGCTCCTGGCACATTCTCTATAAGCACTCGAATTAATTCAGCAGACTCCATTGGCGCAGTGTAACCTACTGTGTCTGGTATGTTTATTGTCGATGCACCAGCCTTAATTGCTATTTCTACCACACGCATTAAGTACTCGTGTTCTGTGCGGGTGGCATCCATTGGGGACCATTGGACATTATCACATAAGTTTCGAGCGTGTGTTACTGTATCATGGATCAGTTCGGCCATCTGGTCTTTATTTAAATTGGGAATAGCTCGGTGTAATGGAGATGTTCCAATAAACGTATGTATTCGAGGCGCATTAGAATTTTTTACAGCATCCCAGCACCGATCAATATCCTTATAATTCGCCCGAGCTAATCCGCATATAGTCGCATTTTTTGAACGCAGAGCAATTTCACTAACCGCTTTAAAGTCTCCTTCAGAAGCAATAGGGAAACCGGCTTCGATAATATCTACGCCCATGTCATCCAAAAGCTCGGCAATTTCGAGCTTTTCTTCATGGGTCATAGTTGCACCAGGTGACTGTTCACCGTCTCGAAGAGTTGTATCGAAAATTACAACCCTGTTACTATAGTTATTATTTGTCATTTAGGATCTCTATGTTTGGTATTTTTACTTAAGTTCGATGCGGTAACTGCCTCCTCTGAGCGGACGCACCTTCATGGCACGCTCAGAGGCTGCCTAGTAAAAGATTTTGCTTTTGTTTTTGTGCCATATTAATTTTAGACATTGAACTCATTTACACCAAGCCACTTTNAAGGAAGATGTTATACAGGCATTGGTTTAAAAGAAAACAATAAAATAATTATTGATCATAACGATTGCACTGTAGACACATTATTNTCTGAGTTATATTTCATTGTAGTGTTAGTATTTTGTAAGGTTAATGATTTTGAATGAACAAACAGAAAAAAATATAGAGAAAATTGAGGCAGTGATTTCTGAATTAATACGAAGTAATGAAGATTTATCCGATGTTGTTGCCGCTCAAGATAAAGAAATTTCAAAAATGAGAGATAGATTGCAATGGCTTTTAGAGCGAGAGTTTGAGCGCCAAAATACTGAAAGTGCAGTAATGGCTGACAAACCACCACCACATTGGTAGGTACGAAAGCAATTGTCATTTTACTGAAGCTAAAGTAGGCTTTAGAAATTAATAAATTAAGCACAAATAGGCGTACTATGAAATTTTTGGTNAAGTTTTTTCTATCTGCATTTTTGGTGTTTTNAGTTCCATTGGNTGTTAGTGCTCAAGAAGATGTCGTAGTCACAAAGCAATATGATGACGGTGGTATGTATGAAGGCACATTCAAAAATGGATTGCAGCATGGAATAGGGACGTATCGGCTGCCGAATGGGTACGAATATAGTGGTGAATGGGTTGATGGGCAGATTTTAGGAGTTGGTGTTGCAAAATTCCCAAATGGCTCCGTTTACGAAGGGAATTTTATCAAAGGTAAGCCAGAAGGCTCCGGCAAAATTATTTTTGCAGATGGGGGTACCTACGAAGGAACTTGGTTAGATGGGAAAATAACAGGACAGGGTGTGGCTGTTTATGCAAACGGTTCTCGGTTTGAAGGTGGTTTTCTGGAAGCCATGCATCATGGTCAGGGTATTATGACCAACTCGGATGGTTATGTTTACAACGGGGATTGGGTAAACGGAGTTAAGGAAGGTTCAGCAAAAATTACCTATCCAGACGGCTCCGTATACAACGGAAGTGTGATACGAGGTGCGCGAGAAGGCAAGGGCACTTTAGAGATGCCAGAAGGATTAATATTTGAGGGTTTTTGGGAAAACGGTGAGATCAACGGATTGGGAAAATTAATACAGCCAAACGGAGATGTTTATAAGGGCGAACTTTCAAACGGTAAGAGAAATGGTAACGGTATCGTAGAATATGCAAACGGTGATGTATATGATGGAGAATTTACAGAAGATCAAAGAGCTGGTCAGGGCACTTTTTTAGGTTCCGACGGTTACAAATATGTGGGGGAGTGGGCCGAAGGCCAAATCCAAGGCAAAGGTGAAGTTACTTATCCTGATGGGTCATTTTATGCAGGAAACTTTGTAAATGGTTTGGCTAGTGGCAATGGTAAAATTCAGTATCCAGACGGTTCAGTTTATGATGGTGAGTGGAAGGCTGGTGTGATCGAAGGTATCGGCCGCGCCCAGTATTCAAACGGCGTAGTATATGATGGTGGATTTAAAAATGCTCGTAACCATGGTTTTGGAATAATGGACTATGGAAATGGGTATATTTACGAGGGCGATTGGATGGATGGCAATCGTCACGGGAAGGGTTTATCAAAATTTGCTGATGGTATGATTTATGAGGGTGACTATTTAAACGGAAAACGCCACGGTATTGGCATAATAACACTGGCGGATGGGTTCAGATATGAGGGTGAATGGTTGGCTGGTGAAATAACCGGTGAGGGGATAGCAACGTACTCTAATGGCGATATTTACAAGGGCACTTTTGTTAATGGACGCCGTCAAGGGGAAGGCATAATCAAATTCGCAAATGGACGATCGGCTAAAGGTAAGTGGCAAGATGGTGCTCTGATAGATGCTGAGACTGCAATCACTGACACCGATATTGAGGCTTCCACTGGCAATGAATAAATACAGGTGTAATTAAATCGCACCGTTTTGCGATATTTCAGCAAGAGTTTTTTTGGCCTTAGCTAAGGTGGAAGTTTTCATATTTTCGTCTTGTCTTTCCCAATTTCGATACATTTGTGCCATGCGTGGATTTGAAGAAAATTTATCCTTATGTCGGATAAGGAAGTCCCAGTATAGTGCATTAAATGGGCAAGCCACATCGCCTAGTTTATCTTTAACGTCATAATGGCAGCTCTTGCAATAATTGGACATTCTATTTATGTATGCACCGCTACTGATGTATGGTTTTGATGCAACCAGCCCTCCATCAGAAAATTGGCTCATTCCTAAAGTGTTAGGGGCTTCAACCCATTCAAAAGCATCGATGTAAACAGAAAGATACCACTGATGAACTTCTTTCGGGTCTACATCTGCTAAAAGAGCAAAATTACCAGTGACCATCAGGCGCTGTATATGGTGAGCGTAAGAGTGCTTCTTAGTTTGTAAAACAGCTTGAGATACACAACGCATTTTTGTGTCGGCACTCCAATAAAAACTTGGAAGTTTTCGCTTCGCTTTCAAATAGTTTTGATCTGTATATCCTGGCCCTTTTAGAAAGTATATTCCTCTTATGTATTCACGCCACCCAATTATTTGCCGTATGAAACCTTCCACAGCGTTTAATGGTGCGTCGCCCTTAATAAAGGCCTCTTCTACTTTTCTACAGGTTTCTAGCGGATCGAGTAGACCAGTGTTAAGATACAAAGAAATAAGAGCGTGATAAAGAAATGGCTCATTGAGCATCATTGCATCTTGGTAATCCCCAAAAAAGGGAAGAGAGTGGTGTATAAATTTATCAAGAATGATGTTAGCATCTTCTGGCGTAACTGCATAATTGAAGGGATATATTTCACCAAAGTGTGAGCTGTAGCGTTCATTAACGAGAGCTAACACTTCTTCTGTTATTTCATCGTGCTTAAATATTGAAGGCTCTGTAGTTATGATTTCTTTAGGTGGTGATTTTCGGTTTTCTTGGTCAAAATTCCACTTTCCACCAGTGGGTTTATCCCCATCCATTAACAAACCAGTTTTTCTCCTCATCTCGCGATAAAAAAATTCCATTCGCAATGCTTTTTTATCATGCGCCCAATTTTCAAATTCTGCGTGTGATGCAATAAATCGATCATCTTCGATTATTGAGACCTTAAGAGGGGTATTTTCAAGTAATTCTATTAGACGCCATTCACCGGGCTTTGTGACAAATACTTCATTTGCTTCTACTTTCTCCGCGTAACGAAGAATTTCGCCAATAATATTATGTGAATTCTGTGGATCGTCTATTTTACTATATAAAACCTTCCAACCTGACGCCTTTAGGGTATCTGCAAAATGCCTCATAGCAGAAAAAATGAAAGCGATTTTTTTTGGGTGATGCTTTACATATTCAGCTTCTGCATCCGCTTCAGCCATTATTATTATATCTTTTGATTTGTCTGCTCGCTTAATTGCGGCGAGATCCAAAGTCAATTGATCGCCCAACACTAGGATTAAATTTGGTTTTACCAAGGGATTTCCTTATCTGCCCAATCAAAAAATCTACCGGTATGAGATGAGTCCTTATTTAAGGTTACATCTAAGATATTTTCTGCTGCCACTGCAGGAGTTTGAGTTGGATGCTTACTAGCATATTTGTAGGTAAGATTTGTATCAACGGTTCCGGGATGAATTGCAAGCACACAGGCATTNGGGTGAGTCCTNGATAATTCAATAGAAAAACTTTTAATAATCTGGTTCAATGCTGCNTTAGCTGCTCNGTANGAATACCATCCTCCCAATTTATTATCTTCAATAGATCCTACCCTAGCCGATAATACTGAAACGATNGGCGATGACTTTTTGTCTAAAAATGATCTTAAATGCTTNAAAATAAGNGCTGGACCGATAGCATTGGTAGTAAACTGGTCAATCATATTATTTTCTANGAGGTGGCTTACTGTTTTTTCNGGGGAGCTGTTAATTTCCAAAGCTCCTGTCGCAATTAATGTGAAGTCAAATGGCCCTTTCACAGAGGTAAAAGCAGCCATCACGCTATCCTCATTTGTGATATCGATCTGATCTACGGATCGGGAAAGACATGTTACATCCCAATGTTGTTCCCGTAAAATTTCTACTACCGCGCCTCCTATTCCACCAGACGCGCCTAATATTAAAGCTCTTTTCATTAACTTGGACATAGAAGCAAGCAAGGAACATTCAAGAAGATTTCTTGCTCATTTGCTTACTCTGTAATAAATCATGCCAAGAAAATATGATGTGGGATCCATTTGAAATGGCTAAGGACAAAAAACAATCGCGACCAAAGGCCGAAACTCCAAAAGGTTTTCGTGACTATTTTGATCAAGAAGTTTCTGAAAGAAATGAAATGTTACGTAAGGTTGCGGGTGTTTATCATCACTACGGGTTTGATGCATTAGAAACATCAGCTGTTGAAAATGTTGATGCGTTGGGTAAATTTTTACCAGATGTTGATAGGCCAAATGATGGAGTATTTGCATGGCAGGAAGATGATAATTCGTGGCTTGCATTACGATATGACTTAACTGCACCGCTTGCTCGTGTTTATGCACAGTACAGAAACGAATTGCCGAATCCGTATCGTCGATACGCTATGGGGCCAGTTTGGCGAAATGAAAAACCTGGTCCAGGCCGTTTTAGACAATTTTATCAATGTGACGCTGATACAATTGGGGCTTCAAATGTGTCTGCTGATGCTGAAGTTTGTGCAATGTTAGCCGATGCTTTGGAGGAGGTTGGAATACCTTCTGGTGATTATATGGTGCGGATAAATAATCGAAAAATTCTTAATGGCGTATTGGAAATGATAGGACTGGAAAACCAGTCTATACGCCTTTCGGTCTTAAGGGTCATCGACAAATTTGATAAGGTTGGTGCTGAGGGGGTAGCAGAACTGTTAAGTGCTGGTAGACTGGATGCTTCTGGGGCATACATTGATGGGGTAGGTCTATCAAAAGAGCAAGCAGCGCCTGTTCTTGCATTTCTTACTGCAAAGGGCGACACAAATGAGAAAACGCTCTTGAACTTACGTGAAGTTGTCGGAAACTCGACTACTGGATCCGAGGGTATATCAGAGTTGGATATGATGGCCGAACTCTTAACTGCGGGTAATTATTCCTCTACGCGGGTTCAGCTAGACCCGTCAGTTGTAAGAGGCCTCGAGTATTATACCGGTCCTGTATTTGAAGCAGAATTGACATTCGAGATACATGATAAAAAGGGAAGGAAAAGACAGTTTGGCTCTGTTGCAGGTGGAGGTCGCTATGATGACTTAGTGAAACGCTTCACTGGTCAAGCTATTCCAGCCACAGGTGTTTCAATTGGCGTAGACAGACTTATGGCTGCATTGAGAGAGAAAAATGGATCTAAAAAGGATACTATTGGGCCAGTTGTGGTAACAGTTATGGATCGAGAAAGGCTCAATGATTACCTTAGTATCGTGTCTGAATTACGATCCTCTGGTATTCGTGCAGAAATCTATTTGGGAAATCCAAAGAATTTTGGCAATCAATTGAAGTATGCGGATAAACGGCGTTCACCAGTAGCCATAATAGAAGGGAGTGAGGAAAGAGATAAAGGCCTCATCCAAATTAAAGACTTAATATTAGGTGCGCGACTTGCCGAAAGTGCCTCCTTGGATGAGTGGAAGGAAAGACCAAGTCAATTTACTGTGCCCAAAAACGAAATGGTCTCTAAGGTGCAAGAGATACTGAGAGCTTTGAAAAAGTGAATGAGCAAAAAGAGATAGAATTTGAAGCTGACCGAATTCTGCGGTTGTTTTCGAACTCAGGAGCAAAAATAGTCCAACCTGCTATTTTGCAGCAGGCAGATACTTTGCTAGACTTATATGGTGAAGATATTCGAGCGCGTGCCTATGTTACCAGTGATCCGTTTAATGGTGAAATGATGCTAAGGCCTGATTTTACTGTGCCGATTGTAAAAAAACATATGAATGATTTAATGGAGGACGAAACTGCCCGTTATGCTTATTGCGGTAAAGTGTTTCGGCGTCAGGAGAGAAACTCAGACCGAGCGAGTGAATATTTACAGGTAGGGTATGAGATCTTTGATCGCGCAGACGTGGTTAAGTCTGACACAGATGCTTTTTGTATAATAAAAGAGGCTTTGGGTGACTTGCCACTTCGAATAGTTACTGGCGATATTGGTATCCTGATGGCTGCCGTATCGGGTTTAAAAACGACTGATAGACGGAAAAGAGCTCTGTTGCGCCATATATGGCGGCCCAAAAGGTTTATTACTACCTTAGAAAATTTTAGTAACGACCTAAGCTCATCAACAGAGAGATTTGATGACTTTGACGAAGAGACTAGTTTTGATAAGAATGCCAAGGAAATTGGCTTAAGGAGTAAGTCTGAGGTTATTAAGCGTATTGAAAATTTACTACTAGATAGTAAGGCAGCCCCAATTTCAACAACAGAACGGGGTGTTTTAAATTCATTGCTTAACATTGGTGAAAAATGTCCCCAAGCATTAATTCAGCTAAAAGCTCTTTTACCTGATATGCCTGCTCTTAAGAGCGCTATTGAAAAATTTGAAAGGCGATTGTCAGCCTTAGATAAAGCGAATGTTGATCTATCCATAATTGATTTTGAGATTAGTTATGGCAGGACTTCCATGGAATATTACGACGGGTTTGTTTTTGGTTTTTACTCTGAGAATAACATTAATCTACCCCCTATAGCTACTGGTGGAAGATACGATGCTCTAACTAAGCATATCGGTAAAGGGCGAGAGATCCCTGCTGTTGGTGGTGTAGTCCGACCAGATTTAATACTTCAATCAAAAGGTTTTGAAGACAATGATTAAGCTTGGTGTGCCCTCAAAAGGACGATTAATGGAGGAGACCTTCTCTTGGTTTGCATCGCGTGGTGTGCATCTTGAACGCACTGGATCTGAAAGGGAATATGCAGGATATGTCAAAGGCATACAAGGCGTAGAACTTGTACTTCTTTCCGCAAATGAAATACCTACCGAGCTGAATGAAGGACGGATTCATTTTGGTGTTACTGGGTCAGATTTAGTTTATGAAAAATTACCCACTTGGGATCAGAATTTAGTTTCTGTTAAATCTTTGGGCTTTGGCTTTGCTAATCTTGTATTGTCTGTGCCCAAGTTTTGGATAGATGTTGATACGCTTGATGATTTTGACTCAGCAGCAGAAGCTTTTCGTGATCAACATGGGTTTCGTTTGCGTATTGCTACTAAGTACCACTACCTTGTTCAAGAGTTTTTAAAGTCAGCAGGTGTGGCTGATTATCAACTTGTTGATAGCCAGGGAGCTACTGAGGGTACTGTTAAAAACGAGACCGCCGAAGCTATAGCAGACATAACTTCTACTGGCGAAACGCTGAAAGCAAACCACTTGAAAATTTTAGATGATGGCCTGATACACAGCTCAGAAGCTACATTATTCAAGTCCATGGCTGCGTTTCGCGGTGAGAAAAAAAATGCTGCTGAAAGTATCTTTTTGGATCGTATTTTAAGCGATTAGATAACGCCGATTTTTGCTAGCTCTCCAGCTAATTCTGGTGGCAATTCATCATCTGAGCTGCGGTGTAGTCCCAAATCAGGAGGGGTCTTGTCGATTTTGAGGTATCGCCATCCCTGAAATGGTCTTTTTAATACTGGGCTTGTTCTGGTGTACTGGGGTTCAAGTACTATTGCACATCTTCTAATACCATCTTTCCTAACTACTTCATCAAAGCGTAAAATTTTCTGACGGCATTGAATAACTCCTTTGATAACCCAATAAATTGATCCCCCTGCAAGTAATTCTTTATCGCGCTTCGGCCACATTCTGGTGACATGGCGCGGAAGGCCATCTTTGCCTTGAGCTACCTTTGTCGATTGCCAGTTTTGTAAATCGCCAATGCTTGCTGTTCCTACGCTCAATTTTACCAGGTGTATAGTTGCAGTCATGGTTGTGCCCTAGTTATCTCCTACATCTCTTCAATTTTTGCTGTGTTGACGCAAATCTAGTTAACAGCTAAATTATCGTACTCTAGTTTTCGTATCTAAGAAACTAGTGCTTCAAAAAGGATTTCAAATGTCAGATTTTCCAATGCCAATTTCTCAGCAGATTTGGGATATGAAATACAGATTAAAGGATCAAAACGGCGCATTTCTTGAGCATACAGTTGAGGATACTTGGCGTCGCATCGCGGTAGCTTTATCAAAAGCAGAGGCTAATCCAAAAAAATGGGAAAGTATTTTTTATGATTCTTTGACTGATTTTAAATTCTTGCCTGCTGGTAGAATAATAGCAGGGTCGGGAACAGCGCGAAATGTGACATTGTTCAATTGCTTCGTGATGGGAGTGATACCCGATAGTATGAGTGGCATTTTTGATATGCTGAAAGAAGCAGCCTTAACGATGCAGCAGGGTGGGGGAATAGGGTATGACTTTAGTACTATTAGGCCGAAAGGTTCAATCGTAAAAGGTATTGCAGCCGATGCATCTGGGCCAGTGTCATTTATGGATGTTTGGGACTCTATGTGCAGGACTATTATGTCTGCGGGCTCACGGCGCGGCGCCATGATGGCTACTATGAGGTGTGACCATCCAGATATTGAAGAATTTATTGCAGCAAAGTCTGATTCTAAAAAGCTTAGAATGTTTAACTTATCTGTATTGGTATCTGATGCATTTATGGAAGCTTTGAAAAAAGGTGAAGATTGGCGACTTACCTTTAATGATAAAATCTACAAAGTTATAAAAGCAGCTGACCTTTGGGATAAAATTATGCGTGCAACGTATAACTATGCAGAGCCGGGCGTGATTTTTATTGATCGAATAAACGAGGCAAATAATTTACGCTATTGTGAAACCATAACGGCGACGAACCCTTGTGGTGAACAGCCTTTGCCGCCCTATGGGGCATGTCTGTTGGGATCCATAAATTTGGCCAGATTAGTTGAGTATCCATTTGGTGAAAATGCGCATTTGGATGTTTCTCAGCTCGAAAATTTAGTAGCTACAGCAGTGCGTATGATGGATAATGTTATTGAAGTATCCCAATTCCCGCTTGAAGTGCAAAAGCTCGAGGCACTAAACAAGCGTCGTATAGGGTTGGGTGTGACGGGTCTTGCAGATGCTTTGCTGATGGTTGGTTTGCGTTATGGCTCTGATGAAGCAGTTGAGAAAACTGAAGAGTGGATGAAATTAATAGCACGCGCTTCTTACAAGGCGTCAATAAATTTGGCGAAGGAAAAGGGTGCCTTCTCACTTTTTGATCCTGAAAAGTTAATTGCGTCAGGCAATATGAAACAAATGGACGATGATATTAAACAAGCAGTCCGCAAATTTGGGATCAGAAATGCTCTTTTAACATCAATTGCACCAACCGGTACTATTTCTTTATATGCGGGGAATGTCAGCTCTGGTATTGAACCGGTTTTTGCATACAGCTACACGCGAAAAGTTTTGCAAAATGATGGTTCTCATATTGAGGAAGAAGTCGTAGATTATGCAGTTCAAATGTGGAGGGATAAATTTGGTGATGCGCAATTACCAGACTATTTTGTCAGCGCTCAAAATCTAACCCCATCAGATCATGTTAAAATGCAGGCTGCTGCCCAAAAGTGGGTTGATAGCTCAATATCAAAAACTATAAATTGCCCAGAAGACATAAGTTTTGATGACTTTAAAGAAGTATACATGCAGGCTTATGATACTGGTTGTAAGGGCTGNACGACCTANAGACCAAATGAGGTAACAGGATCAGTTTTATCAGTTGCATCCGAAGAAAAACCTAAATCTGAAAAAGAGATAGATGGTGAAGTTATCTATATGTCAGAGCCCCTTGAACGACCTAATACTCTTGATGGAAATACCTATAAATTAAGGTGGCCAGATAGCGAGCATGCTATTTACGTAACCATCAATGATATAATCGTTAATGATCAAAGGCGCCCATTTGAGGTTTTTATAAATTCNAAAAATATGGAGCATTTTGCTTGGACGGTTGGTTTAACACGAATGATTTCCGCAGTATTCCGCCGGGGTGGTGATGTTTCTTTTGTTGTTGACGAACTCAAAGCCGTGTTTGACCCTAGAGGAGGCGCTTGGGTAAATGGAAAATATATTCCGTCGATCTTGGCAGCAATCGGTGGTGTTCTGGAAGAACATATGGTGAAGATTGGGTTCATAATAAATTCTGATGAAATGCTTAGTNATCAAAAAGGTGACCTTTCGAAGGTAGAAAAGCTGAAAAGGCTTAAACAGAAATCTTGTACTTCGTGTGGTCAGTTCGATCTTCAAATGATCGAGGGATGCATGACTTGTCGGAGCTGTGGTTACTCAAAGTGTGGGTAGCCTTTAAAGGTAGTTAGAAGAATTTTATATGACTAAAAAATTGACCAAGCTGGATAGGCTAAAAGAGTTGGCTGATGGCTCGGACCATGATGAAAAATCAAGATTTTGCTTTTATGAGGCACTAATTGATACTGAATTATATTTATTACTTGAAAAAGAACTTGAAGGCGGTGTGGTTTGTCCAAAGTTAATTGAAACATCGGATGATAAATACGCCATAGTTTTTGATACCATCTCCAGATTAGTTGAATTCACNGGATATAGCTCTCCTTATCTAGCCCTTACGGGACGCATGGCACTGCCTATGTTAAAAGAGCAAAAGCTTGGTCTGGGATTAAATTTAAATTTAGCAGTGCCGTCAGAGATACTGCTTGGCAGTAGTGATATTGATTGGCTGCAAAATATTGTTGAGCAATTCCCAGAAAAATTAAATGAGAAAATAACGAAGTTTAGTGAGCCAAGCATTCCAGTTTCAGTAAGAGATTTATTACATAAGAAATTGAAATATTTATCTGAATTTGTCGCAGAGGTATGGAGCGCTGAAGCCGTTTATGAAAGTGGTCATAAGTCACAAATTATTGCATTTGTGGATGTAAATGCGCAGATGCATGGTGCAATAGCTAAAGCAGTAAATGAAGCACTCACTTTNATATCCNAAGAGAGTAGCTCAATTGATGTTATTTTTCTGAAAAGTGAGAGCCTGGATATAAANAAAATTAGANAGGTTGGTGTCTCTTTTAATTTTCAAAAAGATAGAAAAGAACAAATCACTCTTAGTGATACAGTTATAACGCCCAGACAAAACCTCAAACCACCGAGACTTAGGTGACTTTTTAAATTAAACGGANATCCTAAGTTAGGCTTTTGTGCGCTTGCTGAGTGGGTCGTATAAGGGTTTTAAAGAAGCTTTGGCTGCACAAATAGTACCTGAAACATCTATTTCAAATTTTGATGAAAGAAGTTCTTCTGGGCTTTCACCTTCACATGGTATGTATCCCATACCGATTGCTCCGCCTAATTTATGACCATAATTACCTGAGCTAATGTAACCTACAATTTCACTATCTCTTATTATTGGTTCATTATGATATAATAACGGTTCAGGTTCTGTAAGTTGGAATTGTACCAACCTCTTTTCTAGGCCCACTTCTCTTTTATTGATTACAGCTTTTTTGCCTATAAAATCAGGTTTATCAGTATCTACTGCAAAGCCTAACCCGGCTTCAAGCACGTGGTCCTCGCACGTAATATCATGCCCAAAATGTCGGTAAGCTTTTTCTATTCTGCAACTGTCCATCATATGCATTCCACATAATTTTAAATCATGATCTGAACCAGCATCAATTATTGTCTCGAATATATGACCGCATTGATCACTGCTAATGTATAGTTCCCATCCAAGCTCNCCCACATAAGAAACCCTATGNGCNCGGGCNANTCCCATNCCTATTTCAATNACTTGCGCAGTTCCAAAAGGNTTTNTTTCATTNTCAAAATTATTTGGNGAAANACTNNTTAATAGAGCTCTTGANNNTGGNCCCATTAANGCAANAACNCCCTCNGCNGCAGTAATGTCTGTAATAACTACNNTATAGTCCTTTTGGTTNCNNCGNAGCCAAGTNTCNTCAGCNAGNCGAGTNGCGGCAGGTGTTACNATCAAATATNTNGTTTCACTTAGTCTGGTTACGGTAACATCTGCTTCTATACCGCCCTTTGAGTTCAAAAATTGGGTATATACTATTTTTCCTATATCGACAGATAGGTTGGCACCGCACAAATAGTTTAGAAAACGTTCAGCATCTTTACCTTCTACTCGTATTTTACCAAAAGTAGACATATCATAAAGGCCAACATTCTCTCTTACAGCCATGTGTTCTTNTGCTGAATTTTCAAACCAATTCTGCCGTTTCCAACTATAAACATATTCATCATGTTGCCCGTCAAAAGAGAACCAATTTGCACGCTCCCAACCAGCTACTTCTCCAAAGACAGCTCCTTTTGACTTGAGATGTTCATGGAAAGGNGTCCTTCTGACCCCTCTGGCACTTTCCTTTTGTCTAAAAGGGAAGTGATCAGCATAGAGCAGACCAAGTGTTTCTTTTGAGCGNTCAAATAAATATTTTTTATTTCCCTGAAAAGGTTGCATGCGACTTATATCCACATCCCCTAGGTCAAATGGTTTTTCCTTATCTTGCATCCATTGTGCAAGTGCCATTCCTGCGCCCCCGGCGGATTGTATACCTATTGAATTAAAGCCTGCTGCTACCCAAACATTTTCCATTTCAGGTGTGCGGCCGAGGTGATAGGCGTCATCTGGCGTGAAACTTTCTGGCCCATTAAAAAAAGTATGAATTCCAGCTTTCTCAAGCATTGGAAGTCTGTTTATAGCCATTTCTAAAATTGGTTCAAAATGCTCAAAGTCTTCAGGAAGTTGGTCAAATTCAAAATCGTCGGATATTCCAGACATACCCCAGGGCTTTGCATTAGGCTCAAACGCACCAAGTAACATTTTGCCTGCATCTTCTTTGTAATAGGCACATTCATCAGGAACTCTAAGCACAGGTAGCTGGGTTAATTCTGCTATGGGCTCAGTAACTATGTAAAAATGTTCACATGCATGAAGNGGAATATTTGNACCTAACATTTTGCCGACACTGTGCCCCCACATTCCAGCACAGTTAACTATTTCTTCGCAGGCTATNTGTNCANGGTCACCATTCTGATCAATCCACTCCAAACCAGTGACTTTATTTTGATTTTTAAATACTTTTTTTACAGTAACTCTTTCGTGAATTTTGGCACCGAGCTGTCGTGCACCTTTTGCAAGGGCTAGAGCAATATTTGCCGGATCTCCTTGGCCGTCTTTGCCTAGAAATACTCCGCCTACTACCCTTTCTAGATTGATATGAGGGTACCTTTTTTGAATTTCACGAGGAGAAATTTCTTCCACATCAACTCCAAAAGCTCTAGCCATGGCTGCAGATCGTTTTAATTCTTCCATTCTCTCATTTGTTAGAGCAACACTTATTGAACCAACTCTCTTAAAACCTGTCGANACACCAGTTTCCTTTTCTAGATCGAAGTATAGTTCTTGTGTATATTTTGCCAATTTTGTCATATTAGCACTGGCTCTTAGTTGGCCGATTAATCCTGCTGCATGCCAAGTTGTNCCAGAGGTCAGCTGTTTGCGTTCGAGNAAAACAACATCACTCCATCCTAATTTACTTAAATGATAGGCCACAGAGCATCCAATGACTCCTCCACCTATAATAACAACTTTTGCTTTATCTTGTATTATAGTCATCTAATATCCTTATAATGTTTTGTACCCTAATTCATGGATTTTTTGAGAGATCTTTGAGATATGTGTCGGGCCAATCTCGCAGCATCCACCAACGATNCTGGCTCCATTTCTAACCCAATTAGTGACAAAATTACTATATTCTTCAGGCCCCAAATCATTACGAGCTGTTAAAGCATCAACCGTTGGTCTCGTTTTCAGAAATTCTGACGATATTTTAGAAAATCCATTTGCATATGCCCCAAAAGCTTTACCCATCTTGGAAAGTATAGATAGAGCGTTATCCACCACTTCAGGTGGCGAACAGTTGATGAGAACTGCCTCAACCAAATGATTATTGATAACAGCTTCTACATCTTCTAGTTTTTCGCCAGAGCGAAGCTTTGTGCCATCTACATCATCGACACTAAAAGATATCCAAACAGGTTTATTGCTTTTATCTGTTGCCGCCAAGACCCCTTTGGCTTGTTTCAAAGAGCATACCGTTTCAACCAATAATAGATCTACCTTCGGGGCAATACTTTCGACTTTCTCTTCATATATTTTTGATGCTTGTTCTACTGGGGGACAAATATCGGGTCTGTATGATGCTATTAAAGGGCCAATTGAACCCGCAACACGACCAGTTCCAAATTTATCACGGGCTTTACAGGCCGCAGCAACTGAAGAGTTCCATAAATTATGTACTTCATGCTCAAGTTTAAAGTGCTTTAAACGGTCCCTGAGGATTGTGTAACTGTTCGTTGTCGCAACAGTTGCCCCAGCCTCAAAGTAAGCGCTATGAATATTTGAAACCATATTTGGGTCTCTTAACATTACTTCTGTTGACCAAAGTGGAGTAGGTTTTTTGCCATATTGTTTAACCAATTCTTGCCCGACAGATCCATCAAGAAGGGTGATTGCTTTTTTCATGCACGCAATCTTTCGTTAAGCGGATCCCAAATCGATCCATTAGCTTGAACGACAGCATTGTGGCGGTCTCCGAAAATTTCAACTTCAATTTCTGTTCCTGCCGAAGCTAAATCACTTCTGATCATTCCCAGGGCTATTGAAGAATTTGTA
>NYSJ01000035.1 GCA_002682975.1 Paracoccaceae bacterium | reverse complement strand
TTTGCTCCTGTTTACCTAAACCTATTATTTCTAGAGGAAGTTTAATATTTTTACCTATGGTCCGCCATGGATAAAGACCTGGGGCTTGAAAGACATAACCATAAGCCCTACTTTCCCTAGCTACCGTGGGAGTAACTCCATTAATTTGAACCGTCCCACTTGTCGGCTTTTCAAGATCAGCAAGAACTCTCAAAAAAGTCGTTTTACCGCAACCTGATGGACCAATGAAACTAACAAAATCACCCTCATTAATATCAAGATTTACGTCTTTAAGAGCATGAACTGGCCCATCATTTGTTGAAAATGTTAGATCTAACGATTTAGAGAATATTTTAGGGCTCATGCTTAGAATTACCTACTATGAAAATCACACACCACTGGCAGGTATGCCACTTCTTTGAATTGGGCGCGGTGCATTTAGCTCCTTCCAATTGGATAGAGCTTTATTGACTGAAGTATTTCCTGATCTTGCTACAAATTCTCCGTGACCTTCTTGTGCGTTGATTTGCCCATCATTTACAGCAACTTGTCCTCTTGTTAATGTATAACGTGGTAAACCAAAAACCTTCTGACCCTCAAAGACATTGTAGTCAATTGCTGACTGTTGGTTTTTCGCTGAGATGACCTTTGTTTGGTTGGGGTCCCAAACTATTAAGTCTGCGTCAGACCCTACCCTAACGGCACCTTTTTTGGGATAGCAATTTAAAATCTTAGCAATATTTGTTGATGTAACAGCTACAAATTCATTCATAGTGAGCCTTCCAGTGCGAACCCCATGTGTCCACAACATAGGCAAGCGATCTTCCAGACCGCCAGTCCCATTTGGAATTTTTGTAAAATCACCAACACCATATCTTTTTTGTTCCGTAGTGAACGCACAATGATCTGTAGCAACTACGCTTAAGGATCCTGATTGTAGTCCAGCCCAGAGACTATCTTGGTGCATTTTATTTCTAAATGGTGGAGACATTACGCGCCTAGCAGCGTGATCCCAGTCTTTATTGAAATACTCACTTTCATCTAAAGTTAAATGCTGGATGAGGGGCTCTCCCCACACTCTTTTTCCTGACTGCTTTGCGCGCCGTATTGCTTCATGTGACTCCTCACATGAAGTATGCACAACGTACAATGGAACACCTGCCATATCGGCTATCATAATTGCTCTATTAGTTGCCTCACCTTCAACTTGTGATGGACGAGAATAAGCATGAGCCTCCGGACCGGTATTTCCTTCTGCTAATAATTTTGCACTTAATTCAGCCACAACATCGCCATTTTCGGCGTGCACCATTGCTATTCCACCAAGCTCAGCCAAACGCGAAAAGGAGGCATAAAGCTCGTCATCGTTAACCATAAGAGCACCTTTGTACGCGAGAAAATGCTTAAACGTATTTATGCCTTTGGTTTCAATAACTGTTTTCATATCGTTAAAAACTTTTTCTCCCCACCAAGTAACAGCCATATGAAACGAGTAATCGCAATTAGCCCTTGTTGACTTATTATCCCACCTTTTTATTGCGTCCAAGAGGCTCTCACCTGGGCTTGGCAGAGCGAAGTCTACGACCATAGTTGTCCCCCCAGCGAGAGCAGCCCTTGTTCCACTTTCAAAGTCATCACTTGAATAAGTACCCATAAAAGGCATTTCGAGATGTGTGTGAGGATCAATTCCTCCTGGCATTATATAACAATCAGATGCATCCAGTTCATCATTTCCCTTTAACTTTGAACCGATCTCCACAATAGTGGAGCCATCAATCAAAATATCTGATTTATATGTTAGATCGTGTGTAACAATAGTTCCATTTTTAATAACAGTAGACATTTTCACTCTCCGGTCTTTTCTATTGAATAATAGCTGTATTGAGGACGGCGTGTAAAAGTACATCAGTGCCGGCCTGTGCCCAATCTTTGGAAATCTCTTCAGCTTCGTTGTGGCTAAGACCATCAATACAAGGGCACATAATCATGGCGGTCGGAGCAATATCATTTATCCAACAGGCATCATGCCCCGCTCCAGAAACTAAATCCATATAACTATAACCCAGCTCCTCAGCAGCACTTCGCACTGCACCAACGCAAGCTTCATCAAAGGCGGGGGGATCGAACTGACCTACAATTGAACATTCAAACTCCACTCCAATGTCTGAACATATTTTAGGTGCCCTTTTCTGAAATTCAGACACCATTCCGTTCAATTTATCCAACAGGTGGGTCCTCATATCTACAGTACATACTACCTGCCCAGGAATTATATTTCTGGAGTTTGGATAAACATCTATATGACCTATCGCACCAACAGCATTTGGCTGATTATCCATTGCGATCTCATGCACAAGTTCCGTTATAAGTGCCAATCCTCTACCAGCATTCTTTCTCATGGACATTGGTGTTGATCCGGTATGACTCTCTTTACCAGTTATTTTACATTCAATCCAGCGCAAGCCTTGACCGTGAGTCACAACCCCAATATCCTTCTTTTCTGCTTCAAGTATGGGACCTTGTTCGATATGCAGTTCAAACATCGCATGCATTTCTCTCGAGCCGACTTCTTCTTCGCCAACCCATCCGATACGACTAAGTTCGGCACCGAATGACTTCCCATCACTATCCACGCGGTCGTAAGCCCAATCCAACCTATGCTTTCCAGCAAACACTCCTGATGCGAGCATAGCTGGAGCAAACCGCGTGCCCTCCTCATTTGTCCAATTCACGACAGTAATTGGATGTTTAGTTTTAATATCCAAATCGTTTAATGTGCGTACCAATTCCAATCCGCCCAAAACACCTAAGACACCATCGTATTTTCCCCCAGTCGGCTGTGTATCAAGATGTGACCCTACATATACTGGAAGAGCTTTTGGATCAGCACCTGGACGAGTAGCAAACATATTTCCAATTTTATCGACCCCCATAGTCATTCCCGCATCTTTACACCAGGTTTCAAATAATGATCTACCCTCTGCGTCTTCATCTGTTAAAGTTTGGCGATTGTTTCCGCCTGCAACACCAGGACCTATTTTTGCCATTTCCATTAGACTGTCCCAAAGCCGATCAGGATCAATTCTAAAATTTTTGACGCTATCCATAATAATACTCCTTCTCGTACCAAGTGTGCCTAAGCGATTCCAGGGCATACCAAAACAGTTGATCATATAAGCGAAGTGGGTCAATATTTTTTTGATCAAATGGACAATTATTTACGGAAATCACTTGATTGCCATAAAAATATTCGATCAAATACATCATACTGAAAAGACGACCAACCGTTAAGGTTAGAGTAACAGGTATTTTACTTCTGTACAAAAGTTCTTACGCNAAATAGAGCTAATATAAAAATAGTAAGCTAGTTTTATGAAAGAAATCACTCAGACTAAACAAACTAGNATTCAGCGTGAAAAGCGACTTTTAATTCAAAACGCAGCACTTGAAGTTTTTTCAGAATTTGGACTTAGGGGGGCGACTCTCGATAAAATTGCCCAAACATGCGGACTGACAAAACCAAATATTTTGTATTATTACGCAAGCAAAGATGAAATTTATACAGAAGTATTAAAAAGTTTATTGGAAGAATGGATACGGCCATTAAAAGATATTTCGGAACAAGGTGATCCTTTAACAGAAATCCTCCAATATGTTCAAAAAAAGCTAATAATGTCCAAAACTAGAAAACAAGAGAGTAAACTTTTTGCTACGGAGATATTACATGGTGCGCCATTAACACAAAATATTCTTGCTGGAAGCTTAAAGGAAGCCGTGGATGAAAAGGTTAAACTTTTTGATAAATGGATTTCAGAGGAGAAAATTGCACCCGTTGACCCCTATCATCTAATCTTTTCAATTTGGTCTATGACACAGCATTATGCAGACTTTGATATACAAGTACACTCTCTTCTAAATCATAAAAACCATGCGACAATATTCAAGGATGCAGAACATTTCTTATTAACTTTTTTCTCAAGATGTTTAACAAGAGATTAAATTTCCTACTAAATTTCTGAACAAAAAATTACTATTCAGCTGCAACCTTACTTGGGTTATTAGGGTGTTGCGTCCAATTACCATATGCCTCAGAAACCACTTGACCAGTTCTTTCGTCCATTTTACCCGGTTGAATTTCAACCATTGTAATACAATCTTCCACTGGACATGTATTTACACATAAATTACATGCCACACATTCATCATCTTTTACATCAAACACACGATCCTCACTCATCGTAATCGCCTGATGGGATGTATCTTCGCATGCCGCATAGCATCTCCCACAACCAATACATTTCTCCTGATCTATTCGTGCTTTCGTGATATAGTTTAGATTAAGATACTGCCAATCCGTAACATTAGGAACGGCCTTTCCTATTAGCTGGTCAACTGAGGTGTAACCATTTTCATCCAACCAAGATGATAATCCAGATGTCATTTCATTAATTATATCGAAGCCATAAGTCATCGCCGCAGTGCATACTTGTACATTTCCAGCACCTAACGCTAGAAATTCCGCTGCATCTCGCCATGTTGTAACACCACCGATTCCAGATATTGGAAGACCTGCTGTTGCATCCGTTCTGGCTATCTGGGCAACCATATTTAGAGCAATGGGTTTTACTGCTGGACCACAATATCCACCGGCAGTTCCTTTACCATCAATAGTCGGATTTGGAGCCATATTATCCAAATCCACAGAGACAATAGAACTTATCGTGTTAATTAAACTAACTGCATCCGCTCCACCATTTTTTGCCGCAGCTGCTGGGTGAATTATGTTGGTGATATTTGGCGTCAACTTTACTATCACTGGAAGCTCAGTTGATTCCTTACACCACCTGGTTACCATTTCTATATACTCNGGAACCTGACCGACAGCAGAGCCCATACCACGTTCCGACATACCATGNGGGCAACCAAAATTTAATTCGAACCCNTCTACTCCAGTTTCAGCGATCTGAGGAATAATATCTTTCCAGTACATTTCCTCACANGGAACCATTACGGACGCNACCAAAGCTCTATCTGGAAAATCTTTTTTTATCTGTCTCATTTCCTTTAGATTTACCTCTAGAGGTCTATCAGTAATCAGTTCTATATTATTCAATCCGATAAGTCGTCTATCGGCCCCCCAGATGGCACCATATCTAGGCCCATTCACATTTACTATTGGCGGNCCCTCTACCCCAAGAGTTTTCCAAACAACACCACCCCAACCAGCCTCAAAGGCTCGGCGGACATTATACTCTTTATCCGTTGGTGGTGCTGAGGCTAGCCAAAATGGGTTGGGTGATTTTATTCCACAAAAATTGCTTGCTAAATCTGCCATCATTTTTCTCCACTTAATGAAGCATGAATATTTATTGCAGCATCACGACCCTGTGCTACTGCTGTTACNGTCAAATCTTCCCCTAAACATGTGCAATCTCCACCTGCCCATATATCGGCTAAATCTGTTTTAAAGTCTTTATCTACTTTTATCTTACCNCCTTCNGTTGAAAGCTTTGTGGGTAGTTCATCCATTATTTGCCCAATAGCCTTCAAAAGATGATCGACCGGTAATATAAACTCAGAACCGTTGTCACTTTTTTGGAACTTAATGCTATTGACTTGTTCATTGCCTATAATTTGTACTGGTTTTGCGTTATAGACGAACTTAACTCCTTTAGTCTTAGCTAATTCTTGCTCGNACTTCGAAGCTGGCATTTCTTCCATACTTCTTCTGTAAACAACGGTAACATCGCCTGCTCCCAATAACTTTGACTGNACTGCAGCATCTATCGCTGTCATTCCCCCACCAATNACAACCACGTTGGAACCTACTTNAAGCTTACTCAAATCATTTGANTGTCGTAATGAGGAGATAAATTCTACGGCNTCTTGTATATTGTTTAGGTCTTCTCCATCGATATCCAAGCGACGAACATCGCCTAAGCCGACTCCTAGGAAAATAGCATCATANTCTTCTNACAAACCAGAAAGGCTAAAGTCTTTACCTAGCAATTGATTGTGTTTGATTTTAATACCACCAATTTTTAACAACCATGCCACCTCTTTTTGAGCAAAATCGTTTGTAGATTTATACGCAGCTATTCCATATTCGTTTAAACCACCGGNTTTTTCCTTCGTATCAAAAATAACGACATCATTACCTAACATCGCCAACCGATGACCAGCCGCTAGTCCCGCCGGGCCCGCCCCAACTACTGCAATCTTTTTGTGAGTAGATAACGCCCTATCAAAAGGATGCTCACCANCATCCATAACAGCATCAGTTGCGTAGCGTTGTAANAGGCCAATTTGTACNGGTTTGCCTTCTGCTTTTTCTCTGACACAGGCCTCTTCACATAACGTCTCAGTAGGACAAACTCTAGCACACATACCACCCAATATATTTTGCTCAAGGATTGTTTTGGCAGAGGCAGCAGGCATATCACTTGCTATCTGTCGAATAAAAAGTGGTATATCAATATCTGTTGGGCAAGCGTTTATACATGGCGCATCGTAACAGAAATAGCACCTATCAGCGGCGACAGATGCCTCGTGTTTGTTCAATGGTGGGTGTAAGTCAGAAAAATTATTTTTCAGTGATGACTGCTTAAGCCTACCAGAAAGTAGACCCTCAGTTTCTGAGTGATTAGACATTTTAAAATCTCCACATTTTAAAATTCTTTTATAAATATTTTACCGTTCGGTCAATTTTTTACTATTTGGTCTAATTTTTTACAAAAATGCAAATAAAAAATTTCACTTTATTAATCAAAAACAAAAATGTTAAACTTTTGCTACATAAACAGACAATAAATTATAGAAGGGCATCACAGTGACAAAAGTTTATCAAGTTGTGGTATACCATGAAATAAGCAACCAAGAAAAATTAGCAGCATACGCTGAACTTGCTGGTCCAGCCATGAAGAAAGCAGGAGCAACATTTTTGGCAAGAGGTATTCCTTACTTGGTTCGTGAAGACGGTGTTGCATCAAGAACTGTATTAATAGAATGGCCATCAAGGCAAGCAGCTGATGAAGGCTATAACAGCGCCAGTTATCAGGAAGCTATTCGGGTTTTGGATGGTGCTGCAAAAAGAGAATTTCGATATATGGACGCTCTTTAGAATATAGCGAGAGCAAACTATTAGTGTTGAAGCAAGTCACGACCAACACTTACACTCTGAACGAACGTAGAACTTCTATCTAATGAGGGAAGAAGCGCATCTGCTTTTTCTTGCTCAATCGCTTTCACTAGCTTTTTATATACGATGAATTCCCTCACTTTTCTAGATGATCAGGAATTTCATGATAACTTGATAAAAAGCGATTCAATCGAATGATTTCTACGCCATAATGATTTAAAAATTTATAAACGCACTGGAAATAAAATCATACCGGCAACTAAAATTCTTAATTTGGATAAAAAAATTTCAAAACTTTGACCAAGGAAAAGGTTTATACTCGCTTGATCCTAAAAGAAATTCGGATGCCTCTCCAAACCAGTTTTTCATAGTCGTTCCAAGATCCGCTATAAAATTATTTTTTTCCTTTGTAAAAATCATCCAAAAAAACTGAATAAAATCAAGCAATCCAATAATGGTTATGCCAAAATTAAAAATAATGCCGATAACCAGCATCTGGAACCCACGTATTGCTAAAGATTTCCTATATTCGGACTTAATAGACATCTAAGTACTCTCAAAAAATTTCAGCCTATTAGCTTCTAAAATAAAGCAACGACAATCACAATGAATTTATAAAATACCATAATCCTATTGCGAAAGCAGACATGACAATTGCCCAAAAGATACTATCGTAGCGAGGCTCCGGGCTTCGACTTTTTTTTCTCTCGGCTATTTCTCTAGAATGCTGGAATTCATTGGATTTTTCAGCAACAGTAAGCTTCTCAATAATTTTGGACTCATCGCTTAGTTCGTCTTTATAAATTTTATTTTCATCAACACCCGATTTAATTATCTCTTGGCTGACGAAAGTAGCTAGCTCATTTTTTAAAAAACCACCTCGCAGGGAATTCACTATTCTAAATAGAAGAATTCGCTTCTCCTCTTCTAAGACCGATAAATCATCTTGAAACTCCTCAAAGCTTATACCGAGCTCTAGGCCGTGAAGAGTATCGGTGGAATTGTCATAAGAGTTTTTTAATCGTTGCAAAACATCAATTATAATTTTTGACTTACCGAGCGATGAATGCTGAGACGGCTTAGCTTGGTCCGAATTTAAAAACTCAATAATACGGAGTTTCTTTGTTATGTATTCGTCTCTATATAAGTCAATTAGTTTTTGTTCTTTTTCGTTGAGCTCTTCGCTTAGAAATTGGTCTGTAATTCCAATTTTTGCAAGCTGAGCTTCGAAATCCGAAAGAAAGATGCTCAGCTCTTCTCGTTTTACACCCCTTTTTACTTGAGGAAAGGCGTGGAATATACGTAAAAGTATTCGAAGTTTTTCTTTTTCATTAGACTGAGCATATTCCAATAACCGATTCATTCCATTGGCATAATACTGATCTGAAGAACTGAAGTTAGCAATAATATTTTGCAAACCTGAAACTTCTTCAACAAAAGCTTGTCTGTTTTTCTTACCTTTAATCATCCGAGTTCTTAAAGAAAAATATTAGTGGCAAATTATAGTGCAATGTTTTCAACGTCGAAATACTATCTATTTTATTATATTTTTGCAATAAAAACGGTAGTAAAAGTCACATTACTAAGACAATAAATCACGGGCCAATTCTAAACCTGACAATAACTTATCTACTTCTTGTTTCGTGTTATAGAATGCAAACGAGGCTCTGCAAGAAGCATTAATTCCCATATGATGCATCAACGGCCCAGCGCAGTGCTGTCCAGCCCTTACAGCAATACCTTGTTTATCTAATATGGTAGAAATGTCGTGAGCGTGAGCGGAACCTTCCAAAGTGAAAGCAAAAATAGCTCCCTTTTTGTCTGGTTTTCCCTGTATATTCAACCAATTCAACCCTTCTAATCTTTGCCTTGCATAAGAAGTTAAATCATTTTCGTAAGCTTTTATGTTATCCATTCCTATATTCATCATATATTCCAAGGCTACACCTAGGCCTATAGTCTGAACAATACCAGGGGTGCCTGCTTCAAATTTCATTGGAGGATCATTATAAATTACCTTGTCCTTGAACACGTCTTTTATCATATCGCCACCGCCAAGGAATGGTCGCATTGTCTTTTGCATTTCATTTCTTACGTAGAGCGCCCCTGAACCGGACGGACCACATAATTTGTGACCTGTTATCGCATAAAAATCACAACCGATGTCGGAAACGTTTACTGGCATGTGAACAGCTGCTTGCGATCCATCAACCAACGATACAATTCCTTTAGTTCGTGCTTCGTGACATAAAGTTCTTACGTCTACTACCGTGCCCAAGACATTGGACATGTGCGTAATAGCCAATAGTTTTGTATTTTCTGTAAACTGATCTATAATTCTCTGCGGATCCAAATTGCCATTTGAATCACAATCGACCCATTTAAGTCTAACACCCAAGCGCTCACGTAAAAAATGCCACGGGACGATATTGGCGTGGTGCTCCATTACGCTTAATATAATTTCATCATCTTTTGATAAATGCTGCATAGCCCAAGCGTAAGCAGCCAGGTTTATGCCCTCTGTAGTACCGGATGTAAACACTATCTCATCCTCATGCTCGGCACTCAAAAATTTTTGAATAATTGATCTGACACGTTCATAATTATCGGTAGCTAAATTTGACAGGTAATGAAGCCCTCGATGAACGTTTGAATACTCATTTGAGTAAGAATTAGAGATAGCATCTATTACTACCTTGGGCTTTTGAGATGAAGCGCCATTATCAAGGTAGACTAATGGTTTACCATTAACTTGCCGCGATAGTATTGGAAATTCTAAACGCAATTTTTCTACATTAATCATTACAAAAACCTACTCAGCACTCCACCAAAGATCATACCTGTGCCTAAAAATGCAAACAAAGAGCCAATCACTACCAACACTCCAGAAACAAACAAA
>NYSJ01000034.1 GCA_002682975.1 Paracoccaceae bacterium | reverse complement strand
TAATGGTGTGAATATGTCGGTCATTTGTCATATATTACCGTAAATTCTTCCTAGATAAAACAAGTCTCTCGTTATATTGTTAAATATAAACCATAAAATTCTGGAAAGTTAAAAATGCCCCTAAATTTCAGCAAAAAGGTATTCATCACATGCGCGATCACCGGATCTGGAGGCTCGCAGGATAGAAGTGAATTTGTGCCCCGCAGCCCTAAGCAGATCGCTGATAGTGCTATCCTCGCTGCAAAAGCTGGTGCTGCTGTAGTTCATTGTCACGTAAGAGATCCAAATACTGGCGCGCCAAGTCGTGATATAACCTACTACCGCGAAGTTACCGATAGGATCCGTGCGTCTGACGTAGACGTTGTTTTAAATTTAACGGCAGGGATGGGGGGAGATCTGGTTTTGGGAGGGTCAAGTTCTCCTTTACCGTTAGCAAAAGGAACAGACATGATCAGTGCGGAAGAGAGAGTTGCTCATATAGCAGAATGCTTACCTGAGCTGTGTACCCTGGACTGTGGTACGATGAATTTTGCAGAAGCTGATTACGTAATGACTAACACGCCAGGAATGTTGCGGTCGATGGGCGGAATGATGACTAATTTGGGTGTTAAAACTGAGATTGAAGCTTTTGATACGGGTCATCTCTGGTTTGCAAAACAGCTTGTATCCGAAAAAGTTATCGCGGCAGATGCATTGGTTCAATTATGTATGGGTGTTCCTTGGGGAGCGCCAGATGATTTGAACACATTTATGGCAATGGTCAATAATGTTCCAGAAGGCTGGACTTTTTCCGCTTTTTCTTTGGGGCGAAATCAAATGGCTTACGTTGCTGCGGCAGTATTGGCTGGGGGAAATGTGCGTGTTGGTCTTGAAGATAACCTGTGGCTAAGAAAAGGCGTTTTAGCAACCAATGAGCAGCTAGTTGAAAGAGCGAAAGTTATAATTGAAGGAATGGGTGCAGAGGTTATGACTGCAAAGGAAGTTAGAGCTAAATTAAATTTAAAGAAACGTTTACCGAGTTTGTAAGAATGACCCGTCGCGTTGTTATAACTGGAGGAGGAAGTGGCATCGGCTTAACCATCGCTAGGCGTTACCTAGATGAGGGTGCACAAGTCGCAATTTGTGATAACGATCCGGACTTGGTTAAAACTGTGTCTAAATATTACAAAGTAGCCATATCTTTCTGTGCAGATGTTTCTGACAGTAACCAAATGGTAGCCTTTCATCAGCATATAATGGATGAGTTTGGAGGTGTCGATATTATGTACGCAAATGCTGGAGTAGGTGGTCCAGCTGGTTCGGTGGATATAATTGATCATCAAGAATGGAAGAGATGTGTAGAAGTTAATTTGTTTGGAGCATTCCATAGTGCATCTTGGGCTTCACGAATAATGAAGCTGCAAAAAACTGGCTGTATTATTTTCACCTCATCTGTTTCTGGTTTATTTGGAGTACCAAATCGCTCACCGTATGTCGCCGCAAAGTGGGGTATAGTTGGCTTAACAAAATCAATGGCGATGGAATTAGGTGATTATGGTGTGCGTGTTAATGCCATATGTCCAGGAGCTGTAAGTGGACCCAGAATGGAAAAGGTTTTATCTATTGAAAGCGATGCTTCTGGTCTAACGCAAGATGAGCTTAGAAAAGTATATTCCGAAGGTACAGCAATGAGAAGTTTTGTAAGTGAAGATGATGTTGCTGATATGGCAGTATTTTTGGCGAGTGATAAGGCCTCTATGATTACCGGTCAAGCTATAGCTGTTGATGGTTACACAGAGCGAACAGTATAATTTTGGTATGAACGAATATGGTAGTTAAATATGACTAAAAAGGTCGCAATTATTGGTGGTGGAGTAATAGGTGGAGGATGGGCCGCTAGGTTTTTACTAAATGGCTGGGACGTAAGTGTATATGACCCAGATCCAAGTGCAGAAGAAACTCTTTTCGAAGTTGTTGATAATGCCCGTTTCGCCCTTCCAATGCTTTACGAGTGTCAGTTACCCAAAGAGGGTAAAGTAAAGTTTTGTAAAACCATCGCTGATGCTGTTCTGGGTGCGGATTGGATACAAGAAAGTGTTCCAGAGAGATTGCAAATCAAACATAGTGTCTATGTAGAAATTCAGAGTGTTTGTTCTCCATCAGCTGTAATCGCTTCATCAACGTCGGGCTATAAGCCTTCGGAACTTCAAGAAAGTTCTAAAGCACCAGATCAAATAATCGTCTGTCATCCGTTCAATCCAGTTTATTTATTACCCTTAATCGAAGTTGTGGGCAGTAATAAAACATCGATGACTTACTTAAATAACGCGATGGAAATTTTAACAAAATTAGGATTTTATCCGTTGCATGTGAGAAAAGAGATTGATGCTCATCTGGCAGATAGATTTCTTGAGGCAGTTTGGCGAGAAGCTTTATGGTTAATTAAAGATGATATTGCTACCACTTCAGAAATCGATAATGCAATTAGATACGGCTTTGGTATTCGGTGGGCTCAAATGGGTCTATTTGAAACATATCGCATTGCTGGTGGTAAGGCTGGCATGAAACACTTTTTATCTCAATTCGGTCCCTGCTTGCAGTGGCCTTGGACAAAGTTGATGGATGTTCCTGAATTGACTGACGAGCTTGTTGAAAAAATAGCATCTCAGTCTGATACTCAGTCAGGCGATAAATCAATTCATGAGCTTGAACGCATTAGAGATAGAAACTTGATCGCCATTTTACGTAGTTTAAAACAGCAAAACTTTGCTGCGGGAAGTTTAATTGTTAATCATGAGAAGATGATTTCTGAGGAAAAAACTCTTAAAAATAAAATTATTGTTAGTGTGGATAGGGTAATACCCATTGATTGGACAGATTATAATGGTCACATGAACGAAGGCCGATACGGCCAGGTTTTTTCGGATGCGGCTGATGGTTTTCTTTCTTCAGTAGGTGTCGACTCTGATTATATAGCTTCTGGAAATAGTTATTTTACTGTGGAAAACCACATAAAGTATTTAAATGAGACACTAGCTGGCGAGCACATATATGTGGACACATCCGTGCTGCTTGTAGATGGAAAGAAGCTCAAGCTTTTTCATACAATGAGGCGAAAAACAGATAAGGTTAGCCTGGCGACCTGTGAGCAATTTCTACTGCATGTCAACTTAAATACCCGAAAATCAAGTGAGCCAGAGGGTGAAGTTGCCTCAAAATTAAAAAGAATATTCAAATAGGTGAGTTATGAATTTTGGATTATCTGAAGAACAGCAAATGATAGTTGATACGGTTAGAAACTTTGTTGAAAAAGAAATTTATCCCTTTGAAAACGAGGTTGAAGCTACCGGCGTAGTTCGGAAAGAAGTTTCTGACGAGATAAAGAAAAAAACAATCGAACTTGGATTTTATGCATGTAATTTTCCAAGCGAAGTCGGTGGCGCTGGTTTAAATCATTTAGAGTTTGCCTTGGTTGAGCGTGAGCTAGGTCGGGCTTCAATGGCGCTTAATCATTTCTTTGGACGACCTCAAAATATACTAATGGCTTGTTCAGGTGATCAAAGAGAGAAATATTTATTTCCTGCCATAAAAGGTGAAAAAATGGATGCACTGGCGATGACGGAGCCAGATGCTGGATCTGATGTTCGGGGCATGAAATGCTCTGCTGTTCGTGATGGAGGCGATTGGCTGTTAAATGGCGTCAAACATTTCATTTCGGGAGCTGACCACGCGGATTTTGTAATTGTTTTTGTAGCTACAGGCGAGGATCAAACTCCCAAAGGGCCAAAGAAGCGGATTACGGCATTTTTGGTAGATAGAGGAACGCCGGGTTTTACAATACGCGATGGCTATAAATCGGTTAGTCATAAAGGATATAATAATATGATCCTTGAATTTGATAATTGCCGTTTGTCTAATGAGCAGGTTTTAGGTGAGGTTGATGGTGGCTTTGCAGTCATGAATACCTGGTTATATGCTACCCGAATTACGGTTGCTACAATGTCAGTAGGCCGAGCCAGGCGCTGTTTTGAATATGCCGTAAATTATAGCGCAGATCGAAAGCAGTTTGGGGAAAGTATTGGAAAATTTCAAGGCATTAGTTTTCAGCTAGCCGATATGATCACTGAAATTGATGCTGCAGATCTACTAACCTTAAGCTCTGCCTGGAAATTAGATCAAGGTTTGAATGCCAACAGAGAAATCGCCTCTGCCAAACTTTATGCTTCAGAAATGCTTGCACGTGTAACTGATATGACATTGCAAATTCATGGTGGTATGGGTCTTATGAATGACTACCCAATTGAGAGGTTCTGGCGTGATGCGCGAGTCGAACGCATTTGGGATGGTACCTCGGAAATTCAAAAACATATAATTAGTAGAGAGCTATTGAGGCCGCTGGGCTCTTAGCATTGCGATACATAAGGTGATAAATAAATATAATATCAATGCTTTAGATAGATTTCTTAATCCAAAAAATGTAGCTGTTATCGGTGGAGGAGTTTGGGGTAAATCTATTGTCTTTCAGCTAAAAAAAATGGGGTTTAGCGGGCGGATATTTGCGATACATCCATCTGAAGTCGATTTTTGTGGATGCGAAACGTATAGAAACATAAGTGATTTGCCGAGCTTGATTGATGCGGCTTTTGTTGGCGTTAATAGGAAGGCTACTGTCGATATAATTTCGCAACTTTCAAAGGTAAACTGCGGTGGGGCAGTCTGCTTTGCATCTGGATACTCAGAAGCTGTCGTTGAGTTAAAAGATGGTCATGAGTTGCAAAGAGCGTTAATTGATGCAGCTGGAAGGATGCCTATTCTGGGTCCTAACTGCTACGGTATTATTAATTATTTTGATAATTTCTGTTTATGGCCAGACCAGCATGGAGGTCAGCGTGTTGATAGTGGCGTTGCCATTATTACGCAGAGTTCTAACATCATGATAAATCTTACGATGCAAAAACGGGGCTTGCCTATCGGTTATGCAGTAACTGCAGGAAACCAAGCGCAACTGGGATTGGCTGAACTAGCTACAAATATTGTGAAAGATACAAGAGTTACCGCTCTGGGTCTGTATGTAGAAGGCCTAGGGTCAATAAGAAATTTTGAAAAGTTGGTAAGTTTGTGTGATGAGCTTGGCAAGGCAATAGTTGTAATAAAAATTGGTAAGTCAGAACACGCACAGCTATCAGCAGTATCTCATACGGCTTCACTCGCGGGGAATGATAAAGGGGCGTCAGCTCTTATGAAAAGGCTTGGGGTTGCGAGAGTGAATTCTCTTTCCGAGTTCATAGAAACATTAAAAGTTTTTCACTGTCATGGACGATTATCAGGTTCATCCGTGGCGTCAGTGTCTTGCTCAGGTGGCGAGGCAAGCTTAATCGCAGATATTTGTAACGGTTCGCAGCTTGTATTTCCAAAATTAACAAAAGAACAAACTAATGGCCTTAATAGTGCATTAGGTGCCAAGGTGGCACTAGCTAATCCATTAGATTACCATACGTATATTTGGGGAGATGCCGGTAAAATGGCTCAAACATTTATATCAATAATGCAAGATAAGAATATANATATTGGAATAATTATTGTTGATTTTCCGAGATCGGATTTCTGTGATCCTGACGCATGGAATTGCGTTGTGGAGGCCGCAGTTCTAACGAAGAAAGCANTTAAAAAACCAATTGCGTTAATGTCCACACTTGCTGAGAATATAGAAGAAAGTGTAGCAAAAGATTTAATGACGAAAAATTTAATTCCTCTTTGTGGAATGGACGAAGGCTTAGCTGCGATAGTTGCAGCATCTACTCAAAAAACCGATCTAGACATAGTAAATCACCCCGTTATTTTACCAAATAACAATAAAAGTGCCTGCTTGCTCAATGAGGCAAATTCAAAACGTTTAATTTCTGAAATTGGTGTTGATACCCCTAGAAATGTCGTAGTTAAAAATAGAGAATTATTGACTAATCTACCTCTCGTTTTTCCTGTAGTTATTAAAGCACTCGGCCTAGCTCACAAAACTGAAAATAGGGGTGTTCGGTTAGGTATAAAAAATATTGATGAATTACAGGTCGCCTTTGATGAAATGGGCTACAGAGAATATTTGATTGAAGAGATGATAGGTGAAGTTCTAATTGAGTTGTTGGTGGGTATTATCAATGACCCAGCACATGGTTTCGTATTTACGATAGCATCTGGAGGTATTTTGACTGAGATTTTATCTGATAGTGAAAGTTTAGTGATGCCATTTACCAAAAGTGAATTAACTACCGCCTTAAATAATTTAAAAATAGCAAAAATTTTTTCCGGCTATAGAGGGTCTGAACCAATTAATATGGCGCCATTGATTGAAAATATATTTAAGCTTCAGGAATTTGTTGTAAAGAATTGTGGTGANTTANNTGAATTGGAAATTAATCCGTTTNTAATAACAGCGTCCAGAGCTGTTGCTGTTGACGCTCTGATAAAAATGTAATTGAGGAAAAATATGGTGACTGAGTCCGTTAAAACAAATATCTTTGGACATGTTCTAGAAGTAACTTTGGATCGGCCAAAGGCGAATGCTATAGATTTAAAAACNAGTAAAGTTATGGGTGATATATTTTGTGATTTTAGAGATAACCCAAATCTTCGAGTTGCAATAATTACTGGGGCAGGAGAAAAATTTTTCTGTGCAGGCTGGGATTTAAAAGCTGCTGCTGATGGCGATGCAGTTGACGGTGATTACGGTATTGGTGGTTTTGGCGGTTTACAAGAATTACCTCATATGAATAAACCAATTATTGCAGCGGTTAATGGTATCTGCTGCGGCGGCGGTCTTGAATTGGCTCTTTCTGCTGATATTATATTTGCAGCAGAACATGCCTCGTTTGCACTTCCAGAAATACGTTCTGGAACCGTTGCAGATGCAGCTTCATTGAAACTTCCCAAGCGCATTCCGTATCACATCGCTATGGAAATGCTGTTTACTGGAAGGTGGCTAGATTCTGAGGAGGCAGCTCGATGGGGTATGATAAATAGGGTGTTGAAGTCAAAGGATTTATTAGCTTCGGCGAGAGAACTAGCCGAACTTTTGGCCTCTGGTCCTCCTCTAGTTTACGCAGCAATAAAGGAAGTTGTACGGGAAGCAGAAGATATGAAGTTTAACGACGCTTTAAATATGATAACAAAAAGTCAGTTTAGAACGGTTGAAACATTGTACCGTTCAGAAGATCAATTAGAAGGAGCACGTGCATTTTCGGAAAAACGTGATCCAGTATGGAAAGGGAAATAACAAAGTAATGTGTAAAGGATACTCTAGTCAGTAAATCGAACTTTTCCAATATGGTCTAGATTTCTGTTCCGCTGACCATAATCTATTCCATATCCAACGACAAACTCATCTGGTATTTCAAAGCCAGTCCAATCTGCTTTAACATCAACCTCACGTCTGCTAGGTTTATCGAGCAGAGCGATTGACTTTAATCGAGCTGGNCCTCTCGATTTTAACAAAGAAATTACATGAGTTAAAGTGTAGCCAGTATCAACTATATCCTCCACGACCAATACATCGCGCCCTTCAATTGCTCCCCTTAAGTCTTTTAATATTCGTACTTCTTTGGAACTTTCCATACCATCTCCGTATGACGACGCTTCTAAGAAATCGACTTCAACTGGCAGATCTAATTCACGAACCAAATCTGCAATAAATACAAATGAGCCNCGTAGTAAACCTACTACAATGAGCTTATCTGTACCTACAAATTCACTCTGAATATTTTTACATAGCTCCTCTACTCTAGCTGCTATCGCTTTTGCAGAAATCATCTCATCAATGACATATGGTCGCTCTGACATTAAATCACCCTTTATTTTTTTCCCAACATTACGTATCTCTCACAAACTGTCACTAATAAATTTTACAATATGCCCACTCATTCTGAAACAAAAATACTAAAATATCGTCCGGATCAGATGTTTGATTTGGTGGCTGACGTCAACAGTTATCCAACATTTCTTCCGTGGTGTTCTGCTGCCAGGGTCAATTCACGAAATACTATTGGAGATAGTGAAGTCCTTGAAGCAGACCTGGTTATTAGTTTCAAGCTGTTCCGAGAAAAGTTTGCAAGTAAAGTAACACTGATACGATCTGAAAACCGAATAATTACGGAATATATTGACGGACCTTTTAANCGGATGCGTTCAACGTGGAGTTTTAAAGTGGTTGATAATGGTAGTGAGGTCTCTTTCTTTGTAGATTTTGAAATGAAGAATGTAGTTTTGCAAAAAATTGTTGGGGTAGTGTTTAATGAAGCGATGCAGCGTGTTCTAACTGCTTTTGAAAAACAGGCACTCGCTCTTTACAACGTTTAAACCACTGACATTTCCTCAAACAATAGGTTGATTGCGGTTTTGACTGCTGAGGATCTGACCTTACTTCTACCTAGTGGGCCGTATTCCATGGTTTCTGTTCTTGTTTTGCCATTTTTTTTTGTAACTGCAAAGCAAACTAATCCCTCCGGTTTGTAGTCGCTACCTCCCGGACCAGCAATACCGGTTATCGAAATGGCGATAGTACTGTTCGATCTTTTTAACGCTCCCTTCGCCATTTGCTTTGCGACCTGTTCGCTTACAGCACCATATTTTTTCAAGGTTTTATTTTCCACTCCCAAAACGCTGGTTTTAGAATTATTTGAGTAGGTTATATAACCCTGTTCAAAGAAAGCTGACGATCCAGGGATTTCAGTCAGGCTAGCACTTAGTAATCCAGCCGTGCAGCTTTCAGCTGAAACAATTTTACTATTTAACTTTAGTGCCAGGACCGATAACTTTTGTAACTTATGCATGTCAAATACCATGATATATTGCCGCCAAAATAATAGTGCATATTGCCGCGGCTATACCTGCTAATATATCATCCAACATAACCCCTAGTGCTCCATTTTTTTTATCTGCCCAACCAATTAAAGATGGTTTTAAAATATCAAAAAAACGAAAAAACAAAAAAGAAGATAACCACCCAGGCCATAGATCCAAAGACCCAAGATTTAAGTGAAATAATGCTAACGCAACAGGTAGAACGGCGATCCATTGCCCTACAAGCTCATCAATAACGACTTCAGATGGATCCTTGCTTTGACTTTGTTGCAGATAGTTGTCTGTGGCCCACCAGCCAAGGACAGATATAAGCAATAGCGCTAATACAAATGCTATTATCCCAAAATTTTCTACTAACAAAATTGCAAGAATTACAGCAAATATAGAGCCCCAAGTTCCGGGAGCTGGTCGCATGTACCCTATACCAAAAATTGTGGCAATTGTTGAGCTCATCCGGTCATAAGAATTGTGGTGGCTAGAGCTGCAATTCCTTCCTCGCGTCCAGTAAAACCAAGCGTTTCCGTCGTTGTAGCTTTTATAGAAACTCTATCATCCTTAAGGCCCATTATGTTTCGGATATTTGTTTTTATTGATTTTGCATAAGGCTTAATTTTTGGCTTCTCACAAATTATGGTACAATCGATATTACTAATTTGAAAGTTTTTATTCCTGGCAAGTTTTACTGCATATTTAAGAAAAAAGTCACTTGATGCATCTTTCCACTGTATGTCGTCTGGCGGAAAGTGAGTACCTATATCCCCCTCTGCCAATGCTCCAAGAATTGCGTCTGTAATTGCATGCAGTACCACGTCTGCGTCTGAGTGGCCGCAAAGTTTAGACGTATGTGGGATTTTTACTCCACCTAAAATGANAGAGTTACCCTCTTCAAAGGCGTGTACATCGAAACCATTACCAATTCTTATATCCATTATTTATGACCTAAAACTNTTATAACACGCTCAAAATCTTCTGCGGTTGTAATTTTAATATTTTGCTCACTTCCATTTATTACCTTTACTTGTACTCCGGCTGACATAGCAACTTCAACATCATCAGTCATAGTTGATGTGCTAATCTTGTGGGCATCAAGTATCGTGTTAAATTTAAATCCCTGTGGTGTTTGAGCTCGCCAGATATTATTTCTGCTTTNGGTTTGTATAACCTTTTCGTCGATAACTTCCCACAGTGTGTCGGTAACTGGTAATGCGGGAGATACAGCGTTAACTGTTTCCAAGTTATCTATTACTTTATCTATAAGAGCAAGTGGGGTTGAGGGTCTGGCTGCATCATGAATTAACACGTAATCTGGGCGTTCGGTTTGTTGTAACGCTTTTAGGCCAGATCTAACTGATTCTGATCTTGTGCTCCCGCCTTGGGTAAATAAAACATCATTTCNATCTAANAGGTGTATGTCGTCTGAATGAAGNACAACCATTATTTTATTAATTCTGGAAATGTTTTTAAATAAATCTATCGAATGATCTATAATCCTTTTACCTCCCAAATGCTGCCACTGCTTAGGGCTTTTACCCCCAGCGCGGGTTCCTCTGCCGGCAGCGACTATTATGGCGATAATTTTCATNGGTTTACTCAACTTACGGATATTGACCATCTATAATTGTCTAAGTCTTCTTCTTGATATGTTCAATACAGGTAATTATGCCTAAAATTTAATCGATTATTAGCTTTTGCTAAATAAAACAGCATAAAAACATTGTTCAATGTGAGCTATCATACTATTTCTAACAAAAAGAAAGTAATTGTGTCGCTTCAGTCAATTATAAACACTGGAAAAATTCCTGTCCTTCTGGCTCCTATGGCTGGAGTTACNGATCTACCGTTTAGAAACGTCGTTTCTAAATTTNGCGTAGACATGGTTTTTAGTGAAATGATAGCTGGTCGTGATTTACTCGCCAAAAATGTAAAAAGCCAAAAGATTGAACTCGGCGCCAATTTNTTAAATACAGCTGTGCAGTTGGCCGGATGCGAGCCAAAAGCAATGGGAGAAGCTGCTAAACTAGTTTCGGATTTAGGTGCTAAAGCAATAGATATAAATATGGGCTGTCCGGCAAAAAAGGTTGTTGGTGGTTACTCTGGCTCGGCACTTATGCGCGATTTGAAAAAAGCAGCATTAATTATTGAAAGCGTTATTACTGCCGTTGATATACCTGTATCTTTAAAGGCAAGACTTGGTTGGGATGATATATCGNTAAATGCAAAGGANCTCGGTGTAATAGCTGAAAAATGTGGAGTACATTTTCTCACAATCCATGGTCGGACTCGTAACCAATTTTATAAGGGTCAGGCGGATTGGAAGGCCATTCTAGAAGTCAAGCGCGCATTGAAAATTCCAGTTATCACTAATGGAGATGTTGTAGATATAAACTCAGCGTCAAAAGCGTTAGATGTTTCTGGATCAGATGGATTGATGGTGGGGCGAAGTATTATGGGAAAGCCTTGGCTAATCTCTCAAATATCAGCACATTTAAATAATGAAACTCAACCGTCAGTTCCTAAAGGTCTCAGGCTANTTGAAGTAATAGCTACTCACTACGATGAGATGTTATCATTTTATGGTGTTANGCTTGGTGTAAAGGTTGCCAGAAAACATCTAAAACGTTATCTGGAGATTTTTTCTCTGCCAAAAAATCTATCCGACGAATTTCTTAGGCAGGATTGTCCAAAAAAAGTAATTCGTAAACTTTTTGAATTANCCGATAGAGNTAAGCTATGAATATAGATTATGAGAAGGTTTGGATGTCTATTCCATTGCCCTCTATTGTTTTGAATAATGATGACATTGTGGTTGAAGTTAATCCACCTGGTGAGGGGTTTTTAAATGCATCAAACAAATNTTTAAAAAATAAAAGTATTTGGGAAATAATTAACATCGATGCTTCTCTTGAGGATAGCTACAAGAAAGTAAAAAAGTTCAATTCCTCTTTGTTTATTACAGACGTAAAAGTAGGGGCAAAAGGTAGAGAANCAACTCCNTGCAATATTCAAATAGCGCCNGTTATTGNTCTTGANGGCAGTACNATAATATTAATTGCGCCAAGAGAGATTGCCGATCGAATGTCTCAACCAAAATCTGTAAAAACTGCTGCGAAGTCTGCGATAGGTATGGCTGAGATGTTAGCCCATGAGATTAAAAATCCTCTTGCAGGAATTACTGGAGCNGCTCAATTATTGTCAATGGGGCTTTCGANNAGNGATCAAGAAATTACCGATTTGATTGTNGCAGAAACTAGANGGATTTTAACNTTATTGGATCAGGTTGAGCAGTTTGGAAANTTAAGACCCATCGATCCCAAACCTCTAAACATTCATGACGTATTAGATAGAGCTAGACGTTCTGCACAACTAGGGTTTAGTGCACACATCAACTTTAGAGAAGAGTACGATCCTTCTTTGCCGTTAGTATACGGAGATCCAGATCAATTACTTCAAGTATTTCTAAATTTGATAAAAAATGCCTCTGAAGTGCAACCAAATAGCGGTAAAATTAGACTGCGTACGTATTTCGAACATAACTTCAAACTCCGAAGGGTGGATGGTTCTGGGCATTCGATGCCCATTCAAGTTGAGGTTATGGATAATGGCCCTGGTGTTCCTGAGGATATGAGGGATGAAATCTTTGATCCTTTTGTATCAGGGCGAGCCAACGGGACTGGTTTGGGTCTGGCTCTAACTAGTAAAATTATTTCGGACCATAATGGTTTAATTTCTCTTAATTCCAAACCCGGAAATACAGTCTTTCGTATTTCTCTACCCTTTGTCTCACAACCTGATTAAAAGGAAGTTAAAATGGACGGCACTGTATTAGTGGCAGACGATGATAGAACAATTCGTACGGTTCTTACACAGGCTCTTACAAGAGCGGGCGTAAAAGTGCACGCAACCTCAAGTTTAACAACTCTTATGCGTTGGATCTCGGAGGGCAAAGGTGACGCTGTTATAACTGATGTTATGATGCCAGATGGTAACGGTTTGGAAATGTTGCCAAAAATTACTCAAGATCGCCCAGATTTACCGGTTATTGTTATCTCAGCACAAAATACTATCATGACCGCTATTCAAGCTGCCGAAGCAGATGCATATGACTATTTACCTAAACCGTTCGATTTGCCCGATTTAATGAAAAGGTGCGCAAAAGCTTTATCATCGAAAAGTAAAAGTAACAAAGGTTCCGCAACTAAGGTCATTCAAAGTACTAACATGTATGCGGTTGATGAAGGTTTACCAATAGTTGGAAAGACTACATTGATGCAAGACCTTTATCGTTTTGTGGCTAGACTAATTAACTCCGAATTACCTGTTATGATATCTGGTGAATCAGGCACTGGTAAGACACTAGTAGCGAGAGTATTGCACGAATTTTCTGATAGAAGAAATATGCCTTTGATAAGATTGAAAGCAGACGATCTAATCGAATTGGATGGTCCTTCAAAAATTCTTGCGAGAGCACGAGATGGTACAATCCTTGTTGAGGAGATATCTGATTTAGGTCCAACAGAGCAGGGGCGGTTAGTTAGTATGATAGACTCTCCAGGAGAGTATTCACCTCGCTTCGTGGCCACCTTGATTGGAGATATGAATGAGGCGATTGAAAATAATAAAGTTAGGCGTGATCTTTTTTATCGTTTAGGTGGAGCGCCCATTACCGTTCCGCCTCTAAGAGAGCGTTTTGAGGATATACTACTTTTAGTAGAATTTTTTCTGGAAAAAGTTGATAAAGAAACTGGGATTTCTAGGCACTTTGACTCGAATTCACTCAAACTTATACAAACTTATACTTGGCCAGGAAATGTGCGGCAGTTAGAAAATATGGTAAAAAGGCTTTGCTTGACGGCAAAGGACGCAGTCA
>NYSJ01000033.1 GCA_002682975.1 Paracoccaceae bacterium | reverse complement strand
ACCTTAATTTCCACTGGGCCGGGATATTCAACTGGATTTCTGGTGGGATAAATAGATGACGATTCTATAGTCTTTTGCCGTTTAGGTGATTTCGGTTGTTGGTCCAGTTCTTTTTCTATTGCGGTATGAGTAATATTCTCAATTGACGGAGAGTTTCCCAAACTATTGGGTTTATCTGTTTTTTCAGCGACACGTATATTTCCACTATCGAGTGCAGACAATGTGCTTTCGATGGCTTCTCTTTTTTCACCTTTTGTTGAAGGATTTATTTCTTCTCGAATACCCCAAGCACCCTCAATTGCTTTTTCTAACTCTGAATTTAACATTCATTTCTCCAGTAAATTTTAGCGTGCTATATAATTTCAAGCCCATATATACAACGAAAAACCTACATGATGAGGTTAACGTTCTCAAAACATGTTACCTTACTTTCAATTTAGTTTGCTCTGTTGCGGCGTAAATAAATGTAGAACGCCCCTAGTCCTCCATGTTTATGGTGAGCCCGCTCTATTTGAAGGACTAGACTAGAGAGCCTGGGCTCTTTAAGCCAAATCGGAACCTGAGATCTTAGAACGCCATTACGCTGAGGAACAGCATAACCTGGATCAGTGTTTTTACCTTTACCAGTTATTACTAGCACCAGTCTTTTTTGAGTGCTGTGTGCTCTACTAATGAAGCTTGATAAAGCCGGAAATGCTGTTTCCAAAGTCATGCCATGAAGGTCAAGGATATCTTCTGGTTCGAGCTTACCTTTTTTTAGCTTTGTAAATGCCTTCATGTCCATTTTTACTTTTTGTGAGTTTTCTAAAATCACTTTTCTTTGAAATGGTTCAATCGATGACTGTGAGAGCGACTTTATTTTTGAAGCCTTCTCAGGCTTTAAAGCACCCCTTAGATTGTTTTTTTTTGGAGGAGTATTTTGTACGACCGGTTTCTTTTTATCAAGGGGCTGCGTAGATCCAGTAACTTTGTCCCAAAGCTTCAAATCTTCTGCGCTTAGTTTTTTCCCTTTCATAATTTGACACCAAAAATCTTATTAATAAGGCTTTAATAATAAATTATTTCAAACTTTAACTGCTGGTTGCTACAAGCAGCCAATTAGGGTCAGTTGATGATAAATCACGAGAGAACGTCCATGTGTCCTTTTGCCTTTTTACTTGTTTAGCATCTCCCTCGATAATTTCCCCTTCTTCATTTTTAACTACAGAAGAGAGCTCGCCAGTAAATGCTACCGAAAGTTCTGCTATCTTGGTTTTCTCATCAAAATCAGCGCTTTTTAAACTTAGTTCTCTTATTCCGTAAAACTCTGCTACAACCTTGAGCTTTTTTTCAGCACGCGTATTTATTACCTGCTGGAACGCGTCTTGTACGTCAGCATCAAGAAAAACCTCGACCTCTTTAAGATCACCATTCTCAAACGCCATTAAAATCATTTCATATGCTGACCTTGCACCCGACAAAAATTCGTTTACCAAAAATCCATTGTCTACTTTTTTCATACGCGTTAAAGCATCTGCTGAAGGGCTTTTTTTATCAATGTTATCGGTTATATCAGTATCCTCACCTCCATCAATGACGCGAAAATCTCTATTGTTTTTAGATGGGGAGGTTTCTTGCAGTGGGGGTTTTTCAAATCCCTCTCGTGTACCTAAAACATTCTTTAGTCTTAGAACCAAAAAAATGGCGATTCCTGCCAAAACAAGAATTTCAATAATCGCTGGACTCATTTCACGCTCCCAATCAATGCGATAGTGGTAATTTTAACTTCAGTTACTTATGTAGGTGCTAACCGTGTTAATGTCCACTAATGTGCAACAAGGAAAAGAAATTATATGTGGCTTTTTATTTTATTCTTCACTATTCCATTAATTGAGATCGTCTTGTTTATAAAAGTGGGTGGTGCAATTGGCTTAATACCGACAATCATGGTTGTATTGCTAACAGCGCTTGCAGGAACAGTCTTTGTTAAACAACAGGCCTCTCAACTTTTTGATCTTTTTAGAAAAAAGACTAACAACCTTGAAAACCCATCAGAACCTATTGGTCACGGAATTTTGGTCCTTTTTGCAGGTGCTTTATTACTTACACCAGGTTTTTTCACAGACATTTTTGGTTTTTTACTGCTCATTCCAGCCTTTCGATATTGGCTTATTAAACAGCTCCAAAAAAGGTTTTTTCATGTAAGAAATATCGATGTTGAAACTTCTAATAATTATGAAAACATCTACGACGCTGAATATACAGATGTAACACCGAATGAAAGATCACCGTGGAAAAAACCCCCTACCTCAAAAGATTGAGTACCTATTAATGCATCTTTAAACTTTACTACTCAATAGGAGAAATTGATGGCTAAAAAAACAGAACAGATTAACCCACCAAAAATGAATATATTAGCACAGTATGTAAGGGACTTATCGTTCGAAAATATACTTGCACAGAAAGGTGTTGACGGCGAACTGAACCCAGAAATGCAAGTAAATGTGAATATAGACGCGAAAAAGAGAAAGGCAGATAATCAGTTTGATGTCATAATAAAGCTTCGAGTTGATAGTACATCTAAAGGTACCAACGATATTCTTTTTGTTTTAGAGCTTGATTATGGTGGGGTTTTTCAAATCGAAAATATCCCAGAAGACCAACTACATCCTTATTTGCTAATAGAATGTCCAAGAATGTTATTCCCGTTCTTAAGGAGAATAGTTAGTGATATTACTCGTGATGGTGGCTTCCCACCACTGAACTTAGAAAACATAGATTTTCTCAAATTATATAAACAAGAGATGGAAAGACGAAAAAACGCTGCGAAGGAAGGTGCTTCAAACCTAAAGCACTAAAACTAATGGCCATTATTTAAAATTTTCGACCACATAGANCCATCTCCAAGCTGTTTTATGAGAGCTTTATGGTTTTTTTGTTCATCAAGTGTTAGTCTAGGTTTNAATNGNTCCGACCTAACATTTGTTATTTTTTTGGTTTGTGTAGACTCCTTATTTTTTAGAGATACGCTTGAAACGCCNAGCATGAAATCTGGCTGCTTTCCTCCAATTAATTCTAAATATACTTCTGCTAGAATTTGACTATCTAGAAGTGCGCCATGCATTACTCTCGCTGAATTATCAATCTTAAATCTTCTGCATAGCGAGTCTANAGATGCTGGTGATCCCGGAAATTTTTTTCTCGCAATTGCCAATGTGTCAACTGCTCGATCGTATGAAACTTCCTCCCGTTTTATCTTCGAGAGTTCATAATTAATAAACTTCATATCAAAAGAAGCATTGTGAATAATTAGCTTTTCAGAACCTATAAAATCCAAAAATTCGCTTGCAATATCGGCAAACTTAGGTTTGTCAGAAAGAAACTCGTCGCTTAAACCATGTACTGCAAATGCTTGTTCCGGCATTTTTCTAACAGGATTTATATATTGGTGATAAACATTGCCTGAAGGTACATGATTAAATAGTTCAACCGCCCCAATTTCTACTATTCGGTGCCCATCATATGGATCAAGTCCTGTCGTTTCGGTATCTAAAACTATTTCACGCATGGTTCTGTGTTTTTATCTCGTTTAATATTTCCTTGACTCTTTTTTCAACCAAAGTGAGTGTTGCTGTTTCAATCACATAATCCGACCGTTCACACTTTTCATTACTTGGCATTTGCTTTGACAACAGTTCTTTAAAATACTCCTCTTTACCATGGTTTCGNTTTTTAAGCCGTTTCAATTGGTTTTCATAAGTGGTAAATACGCAGACNGTCTTGTGCATTTCCTTATCTGCGCCAGTTTCAAATAAAAGTGGGATATCAAAAACAACTATTTCTTTTTTTGTATTACTTTGAAAGTTTTNTCTATCCTCAAGAANTAAAGGATGCACAGNTCTCTCTAAATCTCTAAGCTTATCTGGATCATTCCGTAATAAAATTTTCAACTTGCTTCGTGAAATAGAGCCATTTTCAAACGATGATGGAAATAATTTAGCTACAGCNGTAACCGCTTTACCTCCTTTAGAGTACAGCTTATGAGTTGCTTTGTCTGCATTCCAAACAGCNCAGCCAAATTTTTCAAAAACTTTTCCTGTAGTGGTTTTCCCCATACCCATTGAACCGGTTAATCCAATTTTTATCATCACTTAATCAGCAGCTCTCTAAGNGCTTGAGAGTCACCAGGCCTAATACCAAACCAGCGTTCAAAACCAGGAATTGCCTGATGAATTAACATCCCTAAACCATCTACTGTTCGACACCCCATTTTGGCNGCAGTAGCCAGTAAATGCGTTTCAATTGGAGTGTAAACAATGTCGGTGACGAGTGTATTTTTCTTCAATGCATTTAACGGTATTGGGAGGTCTGTTTTACCTACCATACCAAGAGATGTTGTGTTTATAATTGTCGATGCTTCACTTAGGTAGTTTTGAACCTTCATCCACTCAACTACTTTGATTTTTGCTCCAAAATCAGACCTTAACTGATCTGCTCTAGACCGTGTTCTATTAGCTAAAATTATGTCACTGGCTCCATCCTCAATTAGAGCTGCCAGTATTGCTCNTGATGCTCCTCCCGCCCCAAAAACTACTGATATNCCCTCACGCGCGCTCCAGTCCTTATANTTTGATTTTATATTTTGTAANAATCCATAACCATCTGTGTTATCGGCATANATACCACCGTTTGGTAAAAAAGTNAGAGTGTTAGCCGCTCCAANTAAAGCAGCTCTATCCGAAATCTTATCCGCTATTTTTAATACTTTTTCTTTGTACGGAATTGTAATGTTAGCACCTACCAACCCAAGCTCTGGTAGATTGCGGATACTCCTCTCGAACTTCTTTGGATCTATATCAAGCGGTATATAATATCCTTCAAGTCCAAAATGCGCTAGCCAAAAGTTATGCATTCTTGGTGATCTAGAATGGTTAACTGGATGGCCAATAACTGCTGCTACTGGAATTGTTGACGTATTCACTGTTTTATTACCCCTCGATTAATGAGGTAATTTATTAACTGTAGTAATGGAATGCCTAGCACGCTAAAATAGTCCCCATCTATTTTTGAAAATAATGAAGCACCAGAGCTTTCGATTTCGTAACCACCAACACTGTGCTGTATTTTTTTCCAATTGTCTTCAACATACCTTAATATAAAATCATCTGATAAGTTTCGCATAGTCAATTTAGCAGAGCCAATAAATCGCCATTCTGGTTTGTTATCAATATATACCACTGAGGCTGAGTAAACTATATGCTCTTTTCCTTGTAAGTCTTTCAACTGGTGTACCAAACCGTTACTGTTTTTCGCTTTCGATATTATTTGATCTTTAAAAGAAAGTATTTGGTCACACCCGATGACGAGTTGGCTTGGGAATCTATTTGATAGTTTTTTTGCTTTCATATCTGCCAAAACATCTGAAACGTCGCGGGGGGTATACCCCGCATTTATATAAGATAACTTAACTTGTTCCTCATCTATAGCTGCATCTACGCTCACAAAGTTTAGCCCGGCATTCTTCAGAAGTAGCGCTCTAACTTTAGATTTTGATGCTAATATGATGTCTTTCGTCATGTTGATAAATCTTTAATATGTTCGGTTTGTTATTATAAATATTACTCGTTTTTGAGTTTCTATAACATGCTAATATTTCTTGAGTGAGTTTTAAACAATGTATAAGGATAAGTTTAAATTACATATATCTGTTTATTATTTTGTAAATGTTTAGATAAGTATTTAATTTTATTGTATAAAATCAATTCATTTAAATATAATAACTCTGTTAATATTACATTAATTAAATTTAATCCACGACACGGCTTTTCCCTATTACTTAAACAACTCTTTTCTTATAATATTTAATTATTAGTAAGATAGGTGGTTAAATTAATGAGTGATCTTCTTACAGCCTTTTATCCGTGGATTAAGTCGTTCCATATTATAGCGGTTATATCCTGGATGGCTGGTTTGTTTTATCTACCTCGTATTTTTGTTTATCATGTTGAAAAATCGAANGGTCAGGATAATCTTAACGATGTNTTTTTAATAATGGAGAAAAAACTTCATGCGTATATCATGAATCCTGCCATGATCGTGTCNTGGATATGTGGTATTTTATTATCTATAACCCCTGGTATAGTAGATTTTTCACAAATGTGGGTGTGGTTTAAACTGGTTTCTATAGTATGTATGACACTCTTCAATATTTGGTTGGGCTTAAAAATTGTTGAGTTCAAAGAAGGGAAAAANATTTTGTCTGGAAAACAGTACCGACTGTTAAATGAAGTACCAACGGTGTTACTGATAGTGATAGTTCTTTCGGTTGTATTAAAATTCTAAAATTTATTGACTTTTCGTAGTATTTTTATTACGAAACCCATGGTCCTTTTCTGGATACCGTTTTCATAAATGTAGAATAAAAAGGGTTAGTTATGTCTGCTCAGAANTTAAACCTGTCTGATCTTAAATTAAAGAGTCCNAAAGACTTACTTTCGATGGCAGAGGAACTAGANATTGAAAACGCTTCTACAATGCGTAAAGGCGAAATGATGTTTCAAATTCTCAGAGAACGTGCAGACGAAGGGTGGGAGGTGTTTGGAGAAGGTGTCTTAGAAGTCTTACAAGATGGTTTTGGTTTTCTACGAGCACCGGAAGCAAACTATTTACCTGGCCCAGATGATATCTATGTCTCACCAGAAATTATACGTCAATTTTCCTTAAGAACAGGTGATACAGTTGAGGGAATGATCAAGGCACCAGATGAGAGTGAACGATATTTCGCAATAGTTGGTGTAAACCAGATAAATTTTGAAGATCCTCAGAAAGCAAAACACAAAATAGCATTCGATAACTTAACACCGTTATATCCTGACGAACGTATGACAATGGAAATAGAAGACCCAACGGTTAAGGACCGATCTGCGCGGGTTATTGATTTGGTTGCTCCAATTGGTAAAGGCCAAAGATCTTTAATAGTGGCTCCACCACGTACTGGTAAGACAGTAATATTACAAAATATAGCTCATAGTATAGAAAAAAATCATCCAGAATGTTATTTAATCGTTTTGCTAATTGATGAACGACCAGAAGAAGTTACTGATATGCAGCGATCTGTTAAAGGAGAGGTTGTATCTTCAACATTTGATGAACCAGCTACGAGGCATGTAGCTGTATCTGAAATGGTTATAGAAAAATCTAAACGCCTTGTAGAACACAAACGAGATGTGGTTATTTTATTAGATTCTATAACGAGATTGGGTAGGGCCTTTAATACGGTGATACCGTCTTCTGGTAAAGTTTTGACAGGCGGTGTAGATGCAAACGCGTTGCAGAGGCCGAAGCGTTTTTTCGGTGCGGCGAGAAATATAGAGGAAGGTGGATCGTTGACAATAATTTCAACCGCGTTGATAGACACTGGTTCCCGAATGGATGAAGTTATTTTTGAAGAATTTAAAGGGACTGGAAACAGCGAGATTGTTTTGGATCGTAAGGTTGCAGATAAACGCGTCTTCCCAGCAATTGATATATTAAAATCTGGTACTCGGAAAGAGGAACTGCTCGTTGATAAAACAGATTTGCAAAAGACGTTTGTATTGAGACGAATTTTAAATCCCATGGGCACTACAGACGGTATAGAGTTTTTGTTATCAAAATTAAAACAGACAAAAACAAACTCGGAATTCTTTGACTCGATGAACACCTAAACTAGTAAGAGTTGTCTTTTGGATACCATTTTTGCACTAGCATCAGCCCCTGGTAGGGCTGGTATATCTGTAATTAGATTATCTGGTCTGGAAGCAATAACTGCTGTAGAGCTGATAACAAGATCAGAGCTGAAGGGACCAAAACCAAAGCTTCGAACAGTTTATGGCCCAGACGGTAGCTTTGTTGATGAAGCACTAATACTAATATTTAGTGAGCCATATAGTTTTACAGGGGAGAATGTGGCAGAGATTCATTTACATGGATCACAGGCTGTTGTTGCATCAACTATTAAAATATTAAACAATATCAGTGGTTTAAGACAAGCAGAAGCCGGTGAATTTACGCGGAGATCTCTCGATAATGGTAAACTGGACTTGGCTCAAGTAGAGGGGCTAGGTGATCTTATTGATGCAGAAACAGAGGCGCAGCTTAAGCAGGCTGGGAGAGTTTTTACAGGCGCTCTTGGAAAGAAAAGCAATGATTGGAGAGAAAAACTTACTAGAGCGGCAGCATTATTGGTGGCAACTATAGATTTTGCCGATGAAGAAGTGCCGGAGGACGTATCATCAGAAGTTGAAACATTGATAAATACTGTAGCTTATGAGCTTAATAAGGAAATCGTTGGGGTTCATACTGCGGAAAGAATTAGGTCTGGGTTTGAGGTGGCGATTGTCGGGGCGCCAAATCTTGGTAAGTCCACTTTGTTGAACTTCCTGGCTGGAAGGGACGCTGCTATAACGTCGAGTATATCTGGGACTACGAGGGATATAATTGAGGTAAGGCTTGATTTATTCGGACTGCCGGTCACCTTTTTGGATACAGCTGGGATACGTGTGGCAAGTGATTTGGTAGAAGAAATTGGAATTAGCCGTGCTTTAGAAAGATCAAGCCTGAGTGACCTTCGGATAGTTTTGAGTAAGGATGGAGAGCACCCGGATGGTATGGAACCAAAGACTACTGATATAGTGTGTATCGCGAAAGATGATGAAGGTCTGAAAGGGGGTATTTCGGGAATAACAGGTGCTGGTGTGGATGACTTAAAAAACAATATATGGTGTATTTTTAATAAAAAAGCGCAAAATGTAGGAATCGCAACTCGAGAAAGACATCGAACATCAATGGTGAATGCTCAAGGTTTTTTAAATAATGCAATCGTTTCTTTGGGCTATGGCCCGGAGCAATATGATATTACGGCTGAAGAAATACGAGCCGCAACGCACGCCTTAGATAGCTTAATTGGAAGAATCGGTCTAGAGAATGTACTAGATGAGGTTTTCTCGAGTTTTTGTTTGGGTAAGTAGGTGTTTCACGTGAAACAATTTGATGTAATTGTTGTTGGTGGAGGTCACGCAGGCTGTGAAGCGGCGGCGGCGGCGGCACGAGTAGGTGCTAGTACTGCATTGGTTACGATGAAAAGTGCTGATATTGGTATAATGTCGTGTAATCCTGCAATAGGTGGTTTGGGAAAGGGACATTTGGTCCGAGAAATAGACGCCCTAGGCGGTTTGATGGCGTTGGCCGCGGATGAGGCGGGTATACAGTTTCGTTTATTAAATAGAAAAAAAGGTCCAGCAGTGCAAGGCCCAAGAGCCCAAGCTGATAGGGCGCTCTATCAGTCGGCAATGAAACGGCGCATGACGAGTGTTGCTGGTCTAAGCTTGGTAGAGGGCGAGGTTGTCGACCTACTAGTGGATAGTTATCGCGCTTGTGGCGTAAAACTATCAGATGATACGGAGTTAGTTGCTAATTCTGTTATAATTACGTCTGGTACATTTCTGAATGGCAGGATTCACATAGGGACAGAAAACCTTCCTGGGGGTCGAATGGGAGACCAGCCCTCTAACTTACTGGCTGATAGGATAAAAGATATCGGATTAGGTCTTGGCCGTCTAAAAACAGGCACACCGCCTAGGTTGGATGGGCGAACAATAGCTTGGGATAGGATGGAAAAGCAGCCGGGCGATGATCAGCCTGTCATGTTTTCTTTTTTCAATAAAACCCCGACTGCTCAGCAAGTATCTTGTGGTATAACCTATACAAACGAAAAAACACATAGCATTATTAGAAAAAACCTAGAAAAATCAGCAATGTACGGTGGCAAAATAGAGGGTGTTGGCCCTCGCTACTGCCCGTCGATTGAAGATAAAATAGTAAGGTTCTCGGATAAGCCTTATCATCAAATATTCCTTGAGCCAGAAGGGATTAATAATAATACGGTTTACCCAAATGGTATTTCAACCTCGCTACCTATTGAGGTACAGGAACAGTATGTGAAAAGTATTGTTGGTTTGGAGGGTGTAAAAATACTGCAACCAGGATACGCAATAGAATACGATTATGTCGATCCACGGTCTCTCGACGACACATTAGCGGTGAAAGGGTTTGAGGGTCTTTATTTGGCTGGGCAAATAAACGGAACTACAGGATACGAAGAGGCTGCCGCACAAGGTTTAGTTGCAGGTTTGAACGCAGGTCGGAAGTCTCTTTGTTCTGAAGGGGTCGTATTTTCTCGGTCTGATAGCTACATTGGTGTTATGATCGATGATTTGGTTTGTCGTGGTGTAACAGAACCCTACAGGATGTTTACGTCAAGAGCAGAGTTCAGGCTGTCTCTTAGAGCGGACAATGCAGACCAAAGATTAACC
>NYSJ01000032.1 GCA_002682975.1 Paracoccaceae bacterium | reverse complement strand
TCGATGGACTTCGGGTCCGCGGTGTACCCCTCGCCCGTCTTGTTCCCATCCGGCGCGAAAGACGCCGCGACGACCCCGAGCACCGAGGCCACGAAGAGCGGGAAGTTGTCGACGAATTGGTCCGCCAGCTTTTCGCCAGGGTTCAGCGCTTCGGTCCCGAGTGCCGCGATAAATCCGAGCTGCGCTAAGCGACCGTTAATCACCTCCGGTGCCCAACCAGCAAAAGCCAGCGCCTCCGCCTGCTTTCATTTTAGCAATGATTTCTCCATTATCGCCAATCTTAGTATGATTTACTGTGATACCAGTTTTTGATTTGAAGTCTGCAAGCACAGAGTCCGGCAGATATTCACCCCACATTAAAACATTTACCTCACCACTGGTAGCAGCAAAAGCATTCTTTACGAACATTGGAGCAACTGGTGCAAATGCGGCGAGGGCGGCGCCTCGCTTTATAAGCGTTCTACGGTTGAACTCCTTGGCGGCCATCCCTGTGGATGGCGAAGAGTTTTTACTTTTAGTCATAAATTTACCTCCAGGTTTAGTTAATAGAGTAATCCCAACGAAGCTTGTTACTAATAAATATAAAAATCAATGAAAATCTTCTTTTTAGCGAAGATATAAAGGTAGCTTTGTTTTCAAATTTCGCTATGAGTTATCTAAAAACTGCATGGCATTAAAATGAAAAAACCTCTAACTACAACAACAATTGGTGCATTTCCCAAACCAAATTATACTCCTATCAGCGACTGGTTTGATATTGCCCGCAAAACAGGTGGAATGAATAGTGCAGAGACCACCAAAAATTACCAAGCCGATCTTTCCAAAAATAAAGATAAAAACGAAGAGTTATTTGTTAGAGCTGCAAAAGAAGTTATCGAAATTCAAATACGCGCGGGTATCGATATTCCAACAGATGGCGAAGTTAGAAGGGAAAACTACATTCATTATCACTGTAGAAATTTGGCCGGCTTTGATTTCGAAAACCTCGAACATCGCGTATTGAGGGATGGCGCATATGAAACAGATCTTCCAGCCGTTAGAAGCAAGATTGAACTCCAGGAACAGGTCTACTCCGTCAAAGACTTTAAAGCAGCACAAGCGTTATCTTCCAGGCCTATAAAGTTCACTTTGCCTGGTCCGTTAACAATTATGGATACCACAGCAGATTGTTTTTATGATGACCGACCACGTCTTAACAGAATTTTAGCCGACACAATTAATAAAGAAATTTTGGCGCTTGTAGAGTCCGGATGTAAGCACATACAGGTAGATGAACCACTTTTTGCCCGGCAGGTAAATGACGCTTTATCTTTTGGATTTGAAGGAATTGATAGGTGTTTTCATAAAGTTCCTAAATCCGTTAGTCGCATTGTTCACATGTGTTGTGGATATCCTGATCATTTGGATGATTTGCACTATAAAAAAGCCGACCCTCAAAGCTATAATGACTTAAGTGCAATGATAAATGAGGCTGACTTTGATCAAATTTCTATAGAAGATAAACATTGTTGTAACAACCTTGAGCTGCTTGAGAAACTCCCAAATAAGAGTGTGATTTTTGGAAGCATTGCGATTGCCTCAAGTAGAACGGAAACATTAGACGAAGTAGTCAACCGACTTAAACTGGCACTAAATCATATAGACAGGGAACGGTTGATAGTTGCACCAGACTGCGGATTGGGCTTGCTACCACCAAACACGGCGGAAGAAAAACTTAGAGTGATGTGCCAGGCTGCTGCTACAGTTTAAGCCAATGTGCAGTTAACTTAGTCAAACTCAACGGCACGACCCTCTCTAGCACTTTCCTGAGCTGCCATACCCATTACAACAGATTTATAGCCATCTTCCAGGGTGACATCTGGGCCTTCTCGCTCTCCTCTAACGAGCTCAAGAAACCCTTTGTGTTGATAGTAGGTAGATCCATTATGGTCGCCAGCCTTAAGCAAAATCGGATCAACGGTAATCTCGGTAACTTGAGGGCCAATTGGGTGACGCGGGCTTTTTATTAGTAACGGAACCGGTGGGTCTCCTAATTTTTTGGACCAAAATCTTGCTGGACCCGGTATTTTTGCCTCTAGTTTCCCCTCAGGTCCCGTGGCGATTATTTCCTCTTGGTACTTCGACCCTTCGGCAAACATGCAAAGCTCCAACATGGCTCTCGTTCCGTTCTCGAAATCAACTATGACATATCCGTTATCAAGGATATCTGATTCTTTCCCATCGTAAACTTCATCTAAATGATTTACATCCTGACCAGCACTTGCCATGATCCTTTTTGGTTCCGAGTTCACAATCAAACGCATAAGATCAAAGAAGTGACAGCATTTCTCAACAAAGGTCCCACCTGAATTAACGTTGAATCTATTCCAGTCTCCAATTTTACGAAGAAATGGAAACCGGTGCTCTCGAATAGTCAACATTTTGATACCACCTGTTACCGTGTCAACCTGCTCTATGAATGATGAAATTGGAGGCATATATCTGTACTCCATGGCCACCCAAACATGAGAGTTGTAACTTCGTGCAAAATCCAAAACTAGTTCTCTATCCTCAACAGCTGTAAATAAAGGCTTTGCAACCAAAATGGGAAGGTTCTGCGTTTTTGAAATTTGCTGAAGTTGAGATAAATGACAATGATTTGGACTTGCAATTACAAGACAATCAAGACCTGAAAATACCAATAACTGTTCTAAATTATCTGCTAAAACCGCTTCCGGTGCTACTTTTAAGGCTGACTTTGCCATATCGGCATTGGGTTCAAATATTACCGAAATATTTGTGCCATCTAGCAATTTAATGTTATTAAGATGCTCGTGCCCCATCATGCCGCATCCGATAATTCCATAGTTTACCATAACGTATCTTTCACTTTAATCGTTGCACATACCTTGAACGCGCAGTATCGAACCAGGTTCGAGAAAATTCTACTGGATATTTAAATTGACCCCAACCAAGTCTTTCAACAAATCCTGTTACAGCACCCTCATTTAACGGAAAAGAAGCTGGCGACCATTTGGGAACGTTTCCCACAGATACAAAATCTTCTACCTTTGAAATCCACAAACCTAAATACTCACCATAGTATTTATACAGTGAGTCAGATAGATTTTCTTCCCGAAGATCTCCTACACTCTTGTCCAGCCAAATTTCTTCAAGTGCAATGACGGTATCGTTTAAATATCGCAAACGTCTAATGCGAGTAGCTTTGTCAGAGATTCCAAAAGGGATTAAATTTTTCGGCTTATTCTTCAGAGTGATATCCAAAATATCTGCTCTAGGCAATCCGCCTCCCCCAATAAGTTCTAATCTAAACATAGCATAAACACTGCCATCCACATTATTTTGTTTAACGTAATTACCCGATCCATGAATTCGGTCCAAAAGCCCCAACTCTTCAAGACGTCTTAAAGCTTTTCTCAATGTTCCAACAGATGTGTTCAGATCTTCAGCCATTTGGCGTTCCGGAATTAAACGCGTCCCCGATATAAGGCGACCAGATGCAATTTCACGAGCTAGGAACTCCGAAATTTGTACATACCGGGGTAAAGGACTTGGACAGTTATTTAGATTTCGTCCAGTCAATTTAATTATCTTTCAAATTCAGTTCACATAAGATTGATATACTATTGATATACTCTTTTTCTAATGCTAGCAAATGGAAAGCAAATAATATTTAGAGGTATATATGAGCGTTGTTCCGATTACTTCAGAAGCTATCAAATCAAGTGAAGTTGCTTGGTTCTCTGCCTTGTGCTCAGATGATTATCAGTTTCTAGGCGTTCCCGATGGAGACCTAAGATCAAGCTGGGAACACTGCTCAAATATCGTTAAAACAGCTGAAGCGCAGGGATTTAGGAATATTCTGTGCCCGTCCTCTTACCAAGTAGGCCAGGATACACTTTCATTTGTAGCAGGCTGTACGCCAATAACAGAAAATATCAATTTTCTTGCCGCAGTAAGGTGTGGGGAAATGCAGCCAATTATGCTTGGCAGAACGCTATCTACGCTTGACCACATGCTTGAAGGTAGGCTTACTGTAAATATCATCAGCTCAGACTTTCCAGGTCAAAAGGAACCCAGCCCATATCGTTACCAAAGGTCGCGAGAAGTAGTAGAAATACTAAAACAAGCATGGACACAGGAAGAGATAAATTTCGAAGGCGAAATTTATAGTTTTAAAGGACTGAGTACAGATCCAGTAAAACCGTATCAGAAAGGAGGGCCTTTACTCTACTTTGGCGGATATTCTCCAGATGCTTTAGAATTATGTGGTCAGCATTGCGACGTGTACCTGATGTGGCCTGAAAAAATTGAAGAACTCAAAAGCCGAATGCAGGCGGTTCATACTGTAGCAAAAAAATACAACCGTACCTTGGACTATGGATTGCGAGTTCACATGATAGTCCGAAAGACTGAAATAGAGGCAAGAGAATATGCAGATTTTATTGTCTCAAAACTAGATGATGAATATGGCAAGGTTATTCGCGATCGAGCATTGGACTCTACGTCACTAGGCGTTGCTCATCAAACAAAAAATAGGCAGCTAGCAGATAAATATGGTTATGTCGAAAATAACCTTTGGACCGGCGTAGGCAGGGCAAGATCCGGTTGTGGCGCTGCAATAGTTGGCTCAGCAGATCAAGTTCTTTCAAAGATGGAGAGCTATAAAAAAATGGGTATCAGGGCATTCATACTATCGGGTTATCCTCACATAGATGAAGCTAAGTACTTTGGAAAACTCGTTATGCCTGATATGGACACCTGCTCCTTACCACACGTATACGGGAGAGTACCTAGTACACCACCCAAAACACCCCTCGGTATAGGAGAAAGAGTATAATGGAACGAGTAAAACTATCAGAAAATCTTGAATTTAGTCGTTTAATTTATGGGATGTGGCGATTAGCAGATGATCCCAACACATCAGAGTCGCATGTGGAAACAAAAATAAACAAATGTCTGGATCAAGGAATAACAACTTTTGATCAAGCAGATATTTATGGCGGATATACTGCGGAGGCAGTCCTTGGCAAAGCGCTGAAGAAAAACCCAGCATTACGTAATAAAATTGAAATTATCACAAAATGTGACATTGTAATTGATGCAGGAAGACACTCTGGCGCAACAGTAAAGCACTATAATACTTCAAGGGAGCATATTCATGCAAGTGTAGATAGTTCACTGACAGAAATGGGTACTGACTACATTGACCTACTTTTAATTCATAGACCTGACCCTTTTATGAACCACCATTTGACAGGCGCTGCACTCGATGAGTTAGTNGCCTCCGGTAAAGTTGGTTCAATTGGGGTTTCTAATTTTAGACCTTGGGATTGGGATTTATTACAATCTGCAATGAACAACAAACTAATNACGAACCAAATAGAGATTAGTTTACAAGAGCTGGGGGCTTTCACAAATGGTGATCTAGCATTTCACCAAAAACANGGCCACAACCTNATGGCTTGGTCACCACTTGGAGGNGGCGATCTAATCAGTGGTAAAGGGCGAATTCAAAAAGTACTTGATGAGCTTGCGCAGAAAAACAAAGTCGACCGTGCTGCTATTGCAGTGGCTTTTTTACTNACGCATCCAGCAAANATTTTACCAATTTTAGGCACAAATAATATTGAGAGAATATCTCTAATTTCTGATGCGACCAAAGTGGNTTTAGATCGCCAGGATTGGTTTAAATTATATGAGGCCGGCCTAGGAAAAGAAGTTGCNTAGTAGCATAAAAAACGTTTGAGCAGCNTACTTTAGGTATGTTAANANAATNGTAAGACTTACGCTTAATTGGATATAAAATCACTAAGAGTGATATTTTTGATCGNTTAGCAATCCTAACAATAGCCACTAGGCCTCAAATTTAAATCTAAGGGTCTCTATGAAGATAGTCCGAACTGATAAAGAACTTCAAACACCTGTAATTGACGCAAGGTTAAGAGAGGCGGGTCATGAATTAGTACTTTTGCCAGATGGNATAGCAGAAGATAAATTGATCGAGCAGATCGGTGACGTAGACCTTATTCTCATGTGTTACACTCCGATAACAAGNAGAGTAATCGAAGCTGCAAAAAAACTTAAGGGTATCGTAAAATACGGCGTTGGTATTGATGCAATTGATATTNCTGCTGCGGTAGAGAGAGGCATACCTGTCGTTAACATNCCAGAATACGCAGAAGAAACAGTAGCNGAGGGNGCATTTGCGNTGCTCATCGCTNTGGCAAAGAAAATGCCAGCNATTCGCAATACGATGGAAAATAATGGGTGGGCATGGCCTGAGCCNNAATGGCNTGGGTCTGATATCGCAGGAAAGACTTTGGGTATAGTAGGTTTCGGGAAAATAGGAAAAAGCATGGCCCGAATGGCAAGCAAGGGTTTTCGTGCAAGAGTTATATCATTTAGTCCTCATACTGATAGCACTGAAATGGAAAAGTTTGGGGTCATAAAATATAGCTCACTGTCCCAGCTATTATCAGACAGCGACTTTGTAAGTATCCACAGTGTTTTAAATGCCGAAACTGAGAAACTAATTGGCGAAAAAGAATTACGCGCTATGAAGTCTAGTGCTATTATTATCAATTCCGCTCGTGGTGCAATTATTGACGAGCATGCACTCGTCAAAGCGATAACTGAGGGATGGATTGCCGGCGCAGGGTTGGATGTTTTTAGTCAGGAGCCGTTGAACCAAAGCAATCATCCTCTTAAGGAATTATATGGGAGGCCAAACGTCATCCTTATGCCCCATTTGACCTTTTATACTGACGGTGCAATGGATCGCTTAGAAACTGAGACGCTTGAGAGGTGCTTCGAAATCTTGGAAGGAAAGGATGTATTAGTAAAATCTTTAGATCCCCGTTTGCTCAAACAGAGAAGTTCTATAATTTTCAATGACTAATAGTGCTTCAATAGAAACTTTTAATTCTTTACACCATCTAAAAAGATACATTTTTACCACCTTTTAAATCAAGCATATTTCTAACCTCGTTGGGTGCTGCTACATCTAAAGAAAGTTCTTCAAGAATACTCCTTACCTTGCTTACCTGATCCTTGCTCGACCGAGCCAGCTTACCAGGCTCGAGCCATAGTGAGTCTTCTAGACCCACACGCACATTTGCACCTTGAGCAGCACCAATTGACGCTAGTGTCATCTGATTTTTACCTGCCCCCAAGATCGACCATTGATAATCATCTCCAAACAAACGATCAGCTGTCCGCTTCATATGCATTAAATCTTCGGGATGCGCTCCTATACCCCCCAACAAACCAAAGACCGATTGAATAAAGAATGGCGGCTTTACTAAATTACGATCCACAAAATGCTTTAAGTTATAAAGATGGGAAATATCATAACATTCAAATTCAAATCTTGTTCCATTATCCTCTCCAATTTGTAAGATTGTTTCTATGTCCTGAAAGGTATTTTTAAAAACTAGATCTCGAGACTTTTCAAGATTATCTTTCTCCCACGTGTGATTAAACTCACTGAAGCGATCAAGCATTGGATAAAGTCCAAAGTTCATCGACCCCATATTGAGAGACGCAAGCTCAGGTTTGAAGATTGAAGCTGGGATCATACGTTCTTGTACCGTCATATGCGGACTGCCACCCGTGGTTATATTAATTACAGCGTCAGTTTCCTTTATTATTAGTGGCAAAATTTTCTTGAAGATTTCTGGATTCTGGGTTGGCTTACCATTTTCCGGATCCCTTGCGTGTAAATGAAGGATTGAAGCACCAGCCTGGGCAGCCAAAATTGCAGCATCAGCAATATCATTTGGTGTTATCGGTAAATATTTTGACATACTCGGCGTATGAATGGCTCCCGTAATAGCGCAGGTAATAATAACTTTTCGTTTTTCCTTAACCATATCTTTACCCTCAGTAATCAAAATATTAATTTG
>NYSJ01000031.1 GCA_002682975.1 Paracoccaceae bacterium | reverse complement strand
CATGAACCTGATAAATTTTATTCCTACCGTCGCTCTCAACATTTGGGCGAAATTGATTATGGCAGGCAGATATCATCAATAAAAATTTAAATTACGCTTTCTTTGCTAAGCGCTCCTCTAAAATATCAAAAGGAACTCCAGGATCATCCTTTGCACCACGAATTACCAATGAAGTTTTAACAGAGCCAACGTTTTGAGCAGTTAATAACTCACCTGTCAAAAATGATTGGAAACTACTTAGGTCAGGGGCTACGCATTTTAGCATAAAATCAACTTCACCGTTGAGCATGTGACATTCACGCACTAGAGGCCACTGCTTACAAAGCTCCTCAAAAGAACTTAGATCGGCTTCCGCTTGGCTTTGCAGTCCAACCATTGCAAAAACTTTTACCTCAAAACCTAATGATCTCTCATCTACTTGAGCGTGATACCCATTAATAAACCCCTGCTCTTCCAAAGCCCTAACCCGACGCAAACAAGGAGGTGCAGATATTCCAACACGCTTTGCCAATTCAACATTTGTCATTCTGCCATTGGCCTGCAATTCTGACAAAATTAAGCGGTCAATAGGATCTAATCTGGTTAAGGGCATATTTTTAAAACCTCATTAAGAGGCTAAGTTATAGCATACCGAGGGTGCAGCGCAATAATATTTCAAGATCAAGTAATAATATTATTCTCTCAAAAGCACTAATTTAAAATTACACACTTTCATCCTAAATAAAGGATGAGTATAAACTAGCAGCGTTTGTGGGAAAAATTTAGAATGACTGAAGTAATAAAGACAAAAGTATTGATCATAGGTTCTGGCCCAGCTGGCTACTCGGCTGGGGTCTATGCAAGTAGAGCAATGTTGGAACCAGTTCTGATACAGGGCATTGAGCCGGGAGGTCAACTCACAACCACTACAGAAGTGGAAAATTGGCCCGGTGATACCGAAGTTCAAGGACCAGAACTAATGATACGGATGGAAGCACACGCCAAAGCAATGGGTTGTCATATCGTTCATGATATAGTGACTAAATTAGACCTAAGCAGGCGGCCTTTCCATGCAATCTGTGACAGTGGAAATTCGTATGAGGCTGATGCTCTGATACTTGCTACCGGGGCACGGGCAAAATGGTTAGGCTTAGACTCCGAGGAACAGTTCAAAGGTTTTGGTGTTTCGGCTTGTGCAACCTGTGATGGTTTTTTCTATCGCGAACAGGAGATTGTCGTTGTAGGAGGAGGAAATACTGCTGTCGAAGAGGCGCTCTTTTTGACGAATTTTGCCTCAAAAGTTACTCTGGTTCACAGACGCGATGAACTTCGAGCGGAAAAAATTCTTCAGGATAGACTGCTCAATCACGCAAAAATTGAAACACTATGGTTCCACGAACTTAGGGAAGTTATTGGAACAAATGAACCTAAAGGCGTTGAAGCTGTACGTTTGGAAAACGTTCATACGGGTGAAATAACCGATATATCTTGTAAAGGTGTATTTATAGCTATCGGTCACTCGCCAGCTTCAGAATTAGTAATAAACCAGCTAGACACCCACAACGGCGGTTATGTGCAAGTTGAAGCTGGTAGTACTCGGACATCGATCAATGGTGTTTTCGCAGCGGGCGATNTAACTGATCATGTCTATCGTCAGGCAATAACAAGTGCAGGCATGGGTTGTATGGCAGCTCTAGATGCAGAGAAGTTTCTGGCTGAGCAAGGATAGTTTAATAATACTAAATCTTTAACTTTCCTGTCATTAAAATATATGCGGAACCTGTAACTTTTATACCTGATATACTCCCACGCGCGCAAATAATCTCTACCTCTGCTTCTCCAGGCCGGCCTAAAAAATCTCCTTGGTGAGCGGTAAACTTAGTATTTCGAATTAAACCACTTGCCCAAAGAAACGCTGCCATGGCGCCAGTTGCAGAACCAGTAAACGGATCTTCATTTCGGGCGGAAGACTGTAAAAGCAATCTTGAGAAAGTTAATCCAGTTCGCCGTGGTGAATTTAAACAAACCCAGAAAGGTTCCATCAAGTCCTTTTCAGGCACTGTTGCGCGAAATTTATCAAATGCATGGTAATCAATTTTTACTTTTTGAAGAGTATCTAAGGTATCGACTACGACTATTGGGAAGGGAAGACCTGTGGAAACAATTTGTGGTTTGGATAAGATACTATTTTCAGGAATACCTCCAATTTTTGATAAAACTTTCTTATCAATTGTGGGGCCAAATTTTGGTTTAGGTTGCGTCATAGATATTTTTACTTGATCACCTAGCTGCCCTACTTCAACCTGAATTAGCCCTGCCAATGTTTCAAAGACCAACTTATTTGTATCGTGTTTACCCCTAGAAATTAATGACATTGCTGTTGCGATTGTTGGGTGACCTGCAAATGGGATTTCTCTGTCAGATAAAAAATAGCGGACTCGAAAGTCTGCAATATGAGACGAAGAAATAAAAGTGCACTCTACTAAAGAAGTCTCTTTGACAATATTTAAGCACGATTGGTCTGAAAGCATACCATCATCATAAACTACCGCACAGCCATTCCCACAAAATGGTTCTTGACTGAAAGCGTCTACCCAATCGAAATCAAATTGGCGGTTAAGGGAGCCCATAGTTATACAAAGTGATGGAAATGGTTAATGCACTGGAACAGGGTGAAGTTCATTTTGCCTCGCAAGTACAAATGCAAGAGATCTATCCTTAACAAGCGCTAGCCGCTCTCCATTGCTATTGTTGAGTGCATATATTTGATCCTCAGAAATCCCTTGAGCCACTTTTTCCGGCAAGTCTGAAACCTTCACTGCACATACATATACTGTTCTGTCATTAAGACTTACTTTACTAAGATGATCTTCGCTCATATCTAAACCCTCGTTATTTTTATTTGTTTTATGATCGTTTCTGGAACGCTCTGTGTTAAATCAATATGAAGTAGCCCATTTTCCATAATAGCCTGCCCGACGTCTACACCCTCAGCCAAAACGAAGGAACGTTGGAACTGACGCGCGGCTATTCCCCGGTGGAGATAAATGCGCCCACCTTCATCGTCCTTGTGTCGCCCTCTTACAACTAATTGCTTATCTTCAACGGTTATAGACACATCATCTTCTTCAAACCCTGCTAAAGCCAGAGTTATTCGAAAAGACGTTTCAGATGTTTGCTCGATGTTAAACGGGGGATAGCCCTCATTTCCACTTTTAGAAGCTCTTTCTAGAAGTCGTTCTAGATGTTCAAAACCCAACATGTTGGGGTAAGTCGACAAAGTCAATCTTGTCATTTTTAGCCCTCTTAATAAGCGACTTGCTCATGGCACCCCTAACGGCGATGCTATTAGAAGATATGGGTACTATTAAGGGAGAATACAAGGACTAGGAATATTCATATACCAGTAGTATAATAGGATAGCTTAACTTTAGAAATGAAAATATGAATGCCTACAACGATGTATCGCTAAAGACTGAAGAAGTTCTCCAAATTGAATTGGAAGTACTCAAGCAAGAACATCGAGATCTAGATCAAGCTGTAATGGCTCTTGAAGAAAGAAGTATCCGAGATCAGCTTACCATTCAACGCCTGAAAAAAAAGAAACTTGCATTAAAAGACAAAATTGCAGTAATCGAAGATCGTCTAACACCCGATATAATTGCCTAATTAATTAAAATCTCTATAACTCATGCATAATTTTACGGACGCGATATGATGACGACTAAACCCACTATTGGGATTATTATGGGTAGCCAGTCAGATTGGCCCACTTTGAAATATTCCGCTGATATCCTTGATGAATTTGATGTTGTATATGAAACAAAAATTGTTTCTGCACATCGCACGCCGGATAGACTTTGGGAATACGGTAAATCTGCCATAAATCGCGGTCTCAATGTAATTATTGCTGGTGCAGGTGGAGCTGCCCATTTGCCCGGAATGATGGCATCAAAAACGCGCATACCAGTAATAGGTGTCCCAATAAAAACACAAGCTTTATCTGGAGTAGATAGCTTATATTCAATTGTGCAAATGCCACGTGGTTTTCCTGTAGCGACAATGGCTATAGGCTCAGCCGGGGCATCAAACGCTGCACTTATGGCCTTAGAAATATTAGCCCTGAACGATCAGAAACTGGCACAAAATTTAGAGACATGGAGAAATAGGCTATCTTCTTCAATTCCAGATGAACCACAAAATTGATAGAATGCTCAAACCTGGATCTAGAATTGGCATTTTGGGTGGTGGACAATTAGGCAAAATGCTAGCCGTCGCAGCTTCGCGATTAGGTTTCACATCCCATATTTTTGATCCCAATGAAAACTCGCCCGCTTCGCAAGTTGCTTTTAAAACATTGACAGCTTCCTATGAGGATAAGAGAGCCTTAATAAAGTTTGCTAACAGTGTTGATATTATAACCTACGAATTTGAAAATATTCCGACAAGTGCACTTGATATTTTGGAAAAAATTGTACCAATCAGACCTGGAAGAGAAGCACTGCGAGTTTCTCAAGACAGAATTATCGAGAAAGATTTCCTATCTGATATAGGTTTAAAAACAGCCCCTTACCAAATTGTAGACGATTTTAATTCTGTTCAATCAGCATCTGAAATGATCGGTTTTCCCGCTATACTTAAGACAACTCGGCTCGGTTATGATGGTAAAGGTCAAGTGAGGTTATCTGAAAACAGCGATATTGAAAAAGAGTATACGAAGCTTAAAGATAATGTACTTATATATGAGGGCTTTATTGATTTTGAATTTGAAGTTTCAGTTATTGCCGCCCGTAATTTATCAGGACAAGTAGCCTGTTATGATCCAGGACAGAATGTACACTTAAATGGTATCCTTCATACTACAACTGTACCGTCTCAATTAACCAGTCGACAAACAGTTGATGCAATACTCATAGCTAGTAAGATACTTGAAAGCCTCAATTATGTTGGGGTACTGGGAGTGGAACTTTTTTGCACAAAAGCTGGTTTAATTGTAAACGAAATTGCGCCACGGGTTCATAATTCTGGTCACTGGACGCAAAACGGCTGCTCAATTGACCAATTCGAACAGCATATAAGGGCAATTGCGGGCTGGCCACTTGGGGATGGAAGACGGCAGACAAATGTTGTTATGCAAAATCTTATAGGTGATGAAGTAAACCATGTTCCAGAGCTGGCAAAAGATGAAAATATTTCCCTACATCTTTATGGCAAAACCGAAATAAAGCCAGGTCGCAAAATGGGACATTTCAATCTAGTTAAGGAAAAATAAGAAGGCTCATGCTGTTTTTGCATGAGCCTTCTTCTTTACTAAGCTTAAAAGAAGCTGGACGTTACATCATGCCGCCCATGCCGCCCATGCCGCCCATGCCGCCCATGTCCGGCATTCCGCCGCCACCGGCAGCACCTTTTGGTTCTGGCTTGTCAGCAACCATTGCTTCTGTGGTAATCAAAAGTGCAGCCACAGATGCTGCGTCTTCCAATGCTGTGCGAACAACTTTTGCTGGGTCAATAACGCCAAACTTAAACATATCACCATATTCCTCAGTTTGCGCATTAAAGCCAAAAGATGCATCTTTGCTCTCGCGAATTTTGCCAGCTACAACGGCACCATCGACGCCCGCGTTTTCAGCGATCTGACGAAGGGGCGCTTCTAAAGCTCTACGAACTAGTGCAATACCGGCATCTTGGTCCGCATTTTCACCTTTTAGTTTATCCAACCCTTTACAAGATTGAATTAAGGCAACGCCTCCTCCGACAATTATGCCTTCTTGAACAGCAGCACGAGTGGCATTTAGTGCGTCATCCACTCGATCTTTACGTTCTTTGACTTCGACCTCAGACATTCCACCAACACGAATTACAGCTACACCACCAGCAAGTTTCGCAACACGCTCTTGTAACTTTTCACGATCATAATCGGATGATGTTTCTTCGATCTGCGACCTAATTTGAGCAACCCGAGCTTCAATCTCAGCTTTCTCACCAGCGCCATCTACAACCGTTGTTTCATCTTTGGTAATCTGGATCTTCTTGGCAGTTCCAAGCATTTCCATAGTAACATTTTCTAGTTTCATACCTAGATCTTCACTAATTACTTGACCACCTGTTAAGATTGCAATGTCCTGCAACATCGCCTTTCGTCTGTCACCAAATCCAGGAGCTTTCACTGCAGCGATCTTCAGACCACCACGGAGTTTGTTAACAACTAAAGTTGCTAAGGCTTCACCTTCGACGTCTTCGGCTATTATAAGTAGTGGCTTTTGAGACTGAATTACAGACTCCAAAAGTGGAACCATGGACTGTAATGAAGAAAGTTTTTTCTCATGAAGAAGAACCATACAGTCTTCTAACTCAGCTGTCATTTTGTCTGGGTTGGTTACAAAGTAAGGCGAGAGATAGCCTCTATCAAACTGCATCCCTTCAACCACATCAGTTTCCGTCTCCAAACCTTTGTTTTCTTCGACAGTAATTACACCTTCATTACCCACTTTTTGCATTGCGTCAGCAATCTGCTTGCCAATTTCAGCTTCGCCATTCGCGGATATTGTGCCAACTTGTGCAACCTCATCGCTGTCCGCTACATCACGTGCCATTTTACGAATTGCATCTACTACATTCGAAGTAGCCATATCGATCCCACGCTTCAGATCCATTGGGTTCATTCCAGCTGCAACAGCTTTCATACCCTCTTTCACAATGCCTTGGGCCAGAAGCGTTGCAGTAGTAGTACCGTCACCAGCCTCATCGTTGGTCCGGCTAGCCACTTCCTTAACCATCTGTGCGCCCATATTTTCGAACTTGTCATCAAGTTCTATTTCTTTAGCAACTGAAACCCCATCCTTTGTAATTCGGGGAGCTCCAAATGATTTATCCAAAACAACATTTCGTCCTTTTGGTCCTAACGTAACTTTTACAGCGTCAGCTAAAATGTTTACGCCTCGTAGCATGCGATCGCGTGCATCTGAGTTAAATTTGACGTCCTTAGCAGCCATAGTGCTTTTCCTTGTCTATCTAAAATTTGTTATGTCGCGAGTTAAGACAGAATGCCTAAAACATCGCTTTCTTTCATGATCAACAACTCTTCACCGTCGATCGTTACCTCTGTACCTGACCATTTGCCAAATAGGATCTTGTCACCCTCATTGACTGCCATAGCGATCAGTTCGCCATTGTCCTTGCGGGCGCCCTCACCGGCAGCAACAACAAGGCCTTCAGCCGGTTTCTCTTTTGCACTATCAGGGATAATCAACCCACCAGCAGTTTTCTCATCACTTTCCACGCGACGTACTAAGACGCGATCGTGAAGCGGTTTTAATGCCATTTTCAAGGCTCCTTTAATAAGTTTCGGTCATGCTCCTCCGAGCGTTTAGCACTCAA
>NYSJ01000085.1 GCA_002682975.1 Paracoccaceae bacterium | reverse complement strand
AGTATGGCTCATATGCCGTGTCATTTGACCCTGAATACTCTGCCGAGTGTAATTAAAATCGTGACCCTTTGGTTTTTTTGCAATGGCAGACTGAATTGCGTTTTGGAGATTTTTTTCATCGTTTGGTTTCTCTCTTAGAGGACGTCTCAAATCCGCTTTGTCTTCCTGTCCCAGGCACATGTAGAGTTCACCGGTGCAAGTCAGTCGTACTCGATTGCAACTTTCACAAAAGTTATGTGACAGAGGCGTAATAAATCCAATTTTTTGGCCAGTCTCGTTAACCTTGACATATCTAGCTGGACCTCCGCTGCGCTCAGCCATGTCCGTCAAAGTATATTCTTCTTTTAAAGTTTGCCGTAATTCGTTTAAAGACCAGTACTGTCCTATTCGTTCCCCTGAGTCCAGATCACCCATCGGCATAACTTCAATCCAGGTCAGATCCATATCTCGTTCATTACACCAAGAAACAATTCTAAATAGTTCGTCCTCATTAAAGCCTTTTAAGGCGACAACATTTATTTTTACCCTTAGACCAGCTGCTTGAGCCGCCTCTATTCCCTCCAAAACTTGCGATAATCGCCCCCAGCGAGTTACTTTTGCAAACTTTTCTTCGTCCAAAGTATCTAAAGATATATTTATTCTTCTGACGCCAACCTCAAATAGTTCTTTAGCGAATTTTTTGAGTTGTGACCCGTTTGTGGTGAGGGTCAGCTCTTTAAGTTTTCCACTCTGGAAGTGCCGAGATATAGATTGGAAAAAACTCATTATATTTTTGCGTACGAGAGGTTCTCCTCCAGTAATACGTAGTTTGTCAACGCCCATATTAATGAATGAGGAACATAGAAAATCTAACTCTTCTAAAGTAAGCAGCTCTTTTTTCGGCAGAAATTTCATATTTTCACTCATGCAATACACACATCTAAAATCACAGCGATCGGTCACTGAAACACGAAGGTAATTTATGGAGCGATTGAATGGGTCTACTAAGTTTTGCATGCTTGTCACAGTTAATAATTTATAATTTTAATGGCAAGGTAAATATCATAGTTGTTTGAAATAAACATATACAATAGCTAATGCAAACACCTATAAAAAATTACCTCAATTATAATTTTATGGTCATGAATTTATCAAATTATACTTGATTTTTACTCTAAATCTGTCATTCGTGATCGGGTATTTTAATCAAAATAGAAGGTACTGCGTGTGTCTAAAACATTTATAAGTTCAGATATGTCCGTTGAAGGAGACATATCCAGCCAAGGCGATATTGAGGTTGACGGAAAGGTAAAAGGAAATCTGTCTGGCGAGGCGATATCTATTTTATCATCAGGCTCTGTGGATGGTAGTATTTCGGGTACTTCGATAAATGTTGATGGTAATGTATCTGGTAAAGTTTCTGTGCAAGACNTGGCAGTAAATGCTACTGGTAAGGTNAGTGCAGATGTTACTTANCANTCTATAGCAACGGAAAAAGGTGCCAGAATTGATGGAAAGCTTAAGTCAAAGTAAGTTTTTCTTTGNCGANTTTTATTACTANTTTTANGACTTTACAGTCGTTTTNAAAANTACGGTTTTAAGATCTATTTTTGAAAGTTCAATTTAGTGTGCTANNCAGGCCTTCTTCTCCTTCGACCTAACTTTCCTTTTTTTTCAGANANATANTTAAAAGAAGGATTTGGTATTTGTACTACCTTCCTCAATTCTGAAAATGAATCAGTCTTATGGGGTATTGCGTTCGCAGCNACAAAATGCTCNTGAAATTTAGGTTCNACGGCTGTTTCAACTTTTGTTATTTTACCCACAATTTGTTCTATNTCAGAGCGTGCANGTATATTACAAAGAGCAATTCTTGCGCCAGTCCCTGCNGCATTACCAGCTGAAGTAACATTTTCTAAAGCTACATCCGGTATCATGCCNAAAATCATNGCATGTTTTGATGAAATATGTGCTCCAAAAGCTCCCGCCAAAATAACTTTTTCGACCTTATCCACGCCCATTTCATCCATTAAAAGTTTAGCGCCGGCGTACAAAGCGGATTTCGCAAGTTGTATTGCCCTGATATCNCCTTGAGTGACTTGAATTGGAGNTTGAGAGGCATCTTTTGTGTCATAAAGCTCATANGAATATGTTCGGCCGTCAGGTTTTGACCTNTTTGTGCCAGTAGCNNCTGGGCTTCCAATCAAACCACTTTCATCCAGNAANCCTGCTAGCCGCATTTCTGCTACGGCTTCGATTATTCCAGAGCCACATATTCCAGTCACACCAATTTTTTTTACGCTTTCTTCGAANCCAGGCTCGTCAGACCATAATTCTGATCCAATTACTNTAAANCGCGGTTCTTTGGATNTTGCGTCAATTTCCACGCGCTCGATTGCTCCAGGCGCGGCNCTTTGTCCTGAGCTAATTTGAGCTCCTTCGAACGCCGGTCCCGTNGGGGACGAACAAGCTAGTACTCTNTTTTTATTTCCTAGTAATATTTCTGCATTAGTGCCAACATCAACAATTAAAGTTAANTCTTCTGATTTATTAGGTTCTTCTGATAATGCTACTGCAGCAGCATCTGCGCCCACNTGACCGGCAATACATGGTAAAAGATATATTCNTGCATCATCAAGTAGAGATGACAANTCTACATCTTTAGCATCCAAATATAGGGATCCCGATGTCGCNANGGCAAATGGTGCCTGACCAAGCTCTATNGGGTCAATTCCTAGCAGTAAATGGTGCATAACTGGATTACANACGAAGACAGCTTCAAGTATAGCATTCTGACTNATATCNGCAGTTTCTGCCAGTTCTAAAATTAATTTATCAATAGCTTTTCTGACTTCNTTGGTCATNGCATCTGCGCCATCTGCATTCATCATCGCGTAACTNACTCGGCTCATCAAATCCTCGCCAAATCTTATTTGCGGATTCATTATACCAGAACTAGCNATAACGTTTCCTGAGCCTAAATCTGTTANATGCGCNGCGATAGTAGTTGAGCCTAAATCGATNGCCAANCCGNAAACGCTCGCCTCATAATAACCTGGCCAGATATTTACAATTCTCCCCNTACTGTCACCTGGAACTACATTAACNGCCACNGTTACTCTCCATTCACCCTTACGAAGAATTCGTTGGAGTTTTTTCACAAAGGAAAGACTAGCTTGTAAGGCATTTACATTCCATTGCTCTGCTAGAGCCGTTTTTAGCCTTTCTAGGTCACCTTTCGGTTCGTGCATGTCTGGTTCTAGAACCTCAACATAATAAAGTTTAGTAGCAGGATCCATTTCAATATGACGAGTACTTGCAGCCTTTCTAATAACTTGTTTATGGACTTGACTTTCTGCTGGTACGTCTATGACTAAATCACCCTGAATTTTTACTTGGCATCCTAGTCGACGGTTAGGTTTTAAGCCTCGTTTTTCGTGATATCGCTGTTCAATTGCATTCCACGCTGAAACAGCTTTGTGACCTACGGTAACACCATGTTTTGGGAAATCGCCAAAAGATGGTGTTACTTGGCATTTGCTACAAATTCCTCGGCCTCCACAAACACTATCTAAATCNACCCCAAGCTGTTGAGCAGCTTCCAATACAGGAGTACCAGCCTCAAAGCTTCCCCTTTTGCCAGATGGAGTGAAAACTACCAAATGCTTCATAAATTTATCCCGCTTCTCTGCTTTGTTTTTAGCTCGTGGTGATTAGATAAAAATTCTAAAATCGCCAATTCTTGGCTTAACAGCGCCAATTAGTATTTTTTTAAAGGCTTTTCAAAAATGCTCATTTATTTTCTACCGTTTATTAAAGTTTGTTATTAAACTTTTATTTCTGAAATCCCCTTTCAATTTTTATTATTTCATGAGATAGAAACTGGCCAGTGTACCTGCCATGAAAGGGACTTGCATTATGCAGATTCGCGAGGCTTTAACTTTTGACGATGTACTTCTNGTACCGGCAGCTTCCAAGGTTCTGCCGACCGACGCTGACACTAGGACGCAAGTCACCCAATCTATCGCATTAAATATTCCTTTGCTCAGTTCTGCAATGGATACTGTTACTGAGGCAAAAATGGCAATAACTATGGCCCAAGCTGGAGGAATGGGTGTCATCCATCGTAATTTAGATATAGCAGAACAAGCAGAGCAGGTTAGACGAGTTAAGCGATTTGAAAGTGGAATTGTTTTTAACCCCATTACCTTAAAAGCCAGTCAATCTTTGAAAGATGCCAATGAACTGCGGGAAAGGTACAATGTATCAGGGTTTCCAGTAGTGGATATAAAAAACCGGGTCGTTGGCATTTTAACAAATAGGGATATGAGATTTGCGGTAGATGAAGATACTCCTGTAAGTCATATGATGACAACAAATGATTTGGCAATTTTACAAGAACCGGCTGATAGGCAAGAAGCCATAAATCTTATGAAATCACGGCGCATTGAAAAGTTATTAGTAACCGACGGCAAGGGGCGACTTACCGGTTTGTTGACGCTGAAAGACACTGAACAATCTGTGCTGAATCCAACTGCTTGCAAAGACGAGTTGGGTCGGTTGCGAGTTGCTGCTGCCTCGACCGTAGGTGATGAAGGTTTTGAAAGATCTCAAGCTCTCATAGATGCTGGTGTCGATATGGTTGTAATCGATACAGCTCATGGACACTCTGATAGTGTCTCAAGAGCTGTTGAGCGCATAAAGAAAACATCTAATGAAGTGCAAGTGATAGCGGGTAATGTTGCTACAGCGGACGCAACTAAATCATTAATTGACGTTGGTGCAGATGCCATTAAAGTAGGTATAGGTCCAGGTTCTATTTGTACAACAAGAATGGTTGCCGGTGTCGGAGTGCCCCAATTGAGCGCAATTATTGACTGCGCAGGCGTTGCAGGGAAGGTCCCAGTTATAGCTGATGGTGGGATTAAATTTTCTGGAGATTTCGCTAAAGCAATTGCNGCTGGAGCAAGTTGCGCGATGATCGGATCTATGGTGGCAGGAACTGATGAAAGCCCTGGAGAAATTATATTGTATCAGGGCAGATCTTTTAAAGCTTATCGAGGAATGGGGTCTCTCGGCGCGATGGCAAGAGGGTCGGCAGATAGATATTTTCAAAAAGATGCTGCTAGCGAAAAATTAGTACCTGAAGGAATCGAAGGGCAGGTACCCTACAAGGGGGCTGCTGGAGCAGTTATTCATCAGATGGTCGGTGGATTGAAGGCTGCAATGGGCTATACGGGATGTTATTCGATACCTGAGATGCGGACAAATTGTAAATTTGTAAAAATTACAGGGGCAGGATTAAAGGAAAGTCATGTGCACGACGTCCAGATAACGAGAGAAAGTCCAAATTACAGGTTAATTTAACTATGACTCCTGCGGCTCAAGTATTTTCGGCTAGTGAAATTTTGCAGGAAATTCTCAATGGAAAAAGAGTGGACTTATTGCTTAAGCAATGGGGTAAAAGTAATAGATATGCTGGTTCAAAAGATAGACATGCAATTAGAGATTTTGTATATAATGGTTTGCGGAATAAGCGAAGTGCTCTTTCAAGAATAAAGGCTCCACAATCAGGTAGAAACTGGGCTATAGGTGTTTTGATTGAAGCTAACAAAGATCTCAATAAATATTTCAACGATGGAGCTTACTCAAGTTCAAGTTTAACTATTGAAGAAAAGAAAGCTATACAAAAAGCCACAGAATCTACTAACTCACCGGACGTCGAATTAAATGTACCTGCTTTTCTTTGGCCAATATGGAATGCAGACTTGGGTGCTGAGGCTGAAAAGATTGCAAAAAATTTATGTGAGCGTGCTCCGGCTTTTCTTAGGGTAAATTTACAAAGGATATGTATCCCAAAAGTGCAGGACATATTACTCGAGGATAACATCCATACAGAGCAGCACCCGTCNGTAGCGACAGCTCTTATAATAATCAGTGGTCAAAATAAAATTAAGAATNGTAAAGCCTTTAGAGACGGCTTAGTAGAAATTCAGGATGCATCTAGCCAAGCTAGTGTCATTGANCTGCCAAAGAACAGTAAGCTTAAAATTTTAGACTATTGTTGCGGNTCTGGTGGAAAATCCCTAGCNCTACACTCTTGGACNAAAGGNAAAATTTTTGCTTATGANGCTTTACCAGAGAGAACTTCAGATTTGCAAGCNAGGGCAAAAAGATCTGGGGCAAAAATTACTGAGATNAGTAAGCCAATAAAAGATAGGTTCGANATTATATTTTGTGATGTACCNTGCTCGGGAAGTGGATCGTGGCGACGAGATCCTGCTGGAAAATGGAGTTTAAATGCAATCAGTTGGCANAACNTTTTACATAAGCAAATTGAANTTTTGAATGAAGCTAAACAACTTCTAGACCGAAATGGGACNTTGGTTTACGCTACTTGCTCAGTATTATTGACGGAAAATTANAACCANCTAGANAAATTTTGTTCNAGTAATACTGATTTCAAAATAGTGAAGGCGCATCAGTTTTATCCATCTGATCTTGGAGACGGTTTTTTCTACGGGTTTTTGAAAAAAATATAAAATATTCTTGAAATGTTCTCTTATATCATTCATAAGAGAACAATATAAGAACAAACGAGTGATTGCCGTTTCGTTTTCACTATGAAATAAAGAGGTATCAACATGGCAGAGCTATTATCAATGAGCGACAAAAAAAATGAAGACAGACAAAAGGCATTAGAGAGTGCTCTGAGCCAAATTGAGCGACAATTTGGAAAAGGTTCAATTATGAAGCTTGGTGATGGGAATGCAATTCAAGAAATTGAATCCACATCAACAGGTTCTTTGGGTCTCGATATAGCATTAGGCATTGGTGGCTTGCCGAAAGGACGGATTATAGAAATTTACGGCCCGGAGAGTTCCGGTAAAACAACCCTGACATTGCATTGTGTTGCAGAAGAACAGAAAAAGGGAGGAGTATGTGCATTTGTCGACGCAGAACATGCCCTTGATCCACAATATGCAAAAAAACTGGGAGTAGATTTAGATGAGTTGTTAATCTCCCAACCTGATACAGGTGAGCAAGCGCTTGAAATTACGGATACACTGGTGCGATCAGGCGCTGTTAATATGGTGGTCGTCGATTCTGTTGCAGCTCTCACACCCAAGGTAGAACTTGAGGGTGATATGGGGGATCATAATGTAGGTGTGCAAGCGCGCCTCATGAGCCAAGCAATGCGGAAATTAACTGGGTCAATCAGCAAATCGAAGTGTATGGTTATATTCATTAACCAAATTCGTATGAAAATTGGTGTAATGTTTGGCAGCCCTGAGACAACAACGGGCGGGAATGCTTTAAAATTTTATAGTTCTGTTAGGCTCGATATTAGACGCATAGGTGCAATTAAAGATAGGGACGAAATTGTAGGAAACGCAACTAGAGTTAAAGTTGTAAAAAATAAAGTAGCACCACCATTCAAACAAGTAGAATTTGATATCATGTATGGCGAGGGAATTTCGAAAAATGGAGAACTGTTAGATCTGGGAGTAAAGGCTGGTGTGGTCGAAAAATCAGGCGCTTGGTATAGTTACATGGAGGAGCGTATTGGACAGGGAAGGGAAAATGCTAAAATTTTTCTCAAAGAAAATCCCAATACCGCAATATCTATAGAAGATAAAATAAGAGCAGCCCATGGTTTGGATTTTGATATAGATAATGATGTGGATGATGACATTTTAGAAGCATAAATATTAATTAATATTAATTATTTAGGGTAGCAATTTTGCTGCCCTTTTTTATTGTTTTATTCGTTCTTTATGGACAACGGGTGATGCAATCATTAGAGCTAAAAAAAAATCTCGAGAAAATACAATGCGCACTCTAAATGATATAAGGTCTACATTTCTAGATTATTTCAAAAAGCAGGGACATGAAGTTGTCCAATCTAGTCCATTGGTGCCTCGAAATGACCCCACTCTCATGTTTGTTAACTCTGG
>NYSJ01000030.1 GCA_002682975.1 Paracoccaceae bacterium | reverse complement strand
TACTCCATTTAGAACCAGCAGGGATATACACATAGTCGCCACTTTTAACAAAATGGCTTTCATTATCGACCGTTAACTTAGCTGAACCAGATGTCAAAAAAAGTCCTGATTGAACATCTGAATTCGATTCAGGATTATCGCTTCCCCCATTTGACCCCAGTTGCACTACATATTGACTAAATGTCTCAGCAAAACCGGTCATTGGCCGGGCAACAACCCACATCCTCATATGCTTCCAAAAAGGAAGCAAGCTGGTAACGATATCCGTAAAGCAACCACGTGGAATTACCGCATAAGTACTTTTAAATACTGCCCTATCGGTAAGTAATTTTGACTGTGGTGGAAGACCGCCGTCTGGAGAAAAATATGTATTTTTTTTCATATAATTTTCTTTTAACTAAACATTACCCGTATTCGAAAACCTGTTTTTTCTATATTTAAAAATATGTATCACAAAACTGCAAAAATTATTACAGCAATAATTGGCCAGAAGCTAATATTACTATAAAAATAATTTGACATAAAAAAGTCATCTAGTTGACATCAAAGGTGTACGCACACCCAAGGAACGCCACCGCTCCAACTCTTTCGGTGCACTCAATGTCATATTACGATATATTTGATTATACCTATCAACCCGAAAAAGTTTAACACTTGTTAACACTCCCATCCTCCGCAAAAATTTCCGATCTTCTTCTGCAAGCTCTTCACGGATATTGGAATTTACTCCAGCTCTTGATACATAATTTAGTAGGCCTTTATCTCTTTTTGGTACACTTTTTGTCTCGTCAATGCTACCGCCTAGCTTTTCTATAAGATCACGCTTTGGTGTTGGGTCTGCTAAATTTCCCACTTTTTCGTCAGGAACCGGCAATTCTTTTAAATTATTAGGTATTATTAGTGGTTTGCTCGGCAATACCGCAAATTCTTCAGGACCAGTTCCAACATCATAGAGATCCCGCAGTCTTGCTTCGTCACTGCTACAAGCAGCTATTAAAAATAAAGTGACAAAGGTACCTAAAATTCTAAAGATCATAAAACGCCATCCTAAAACTTAACTTAAATAATAACGGCTGAAGTTGCTTCAGTCACTCTCATTCTGTTTGCCTGAAAACAAAACTAACCCAATAGCACCAAAAAATATGAAGATATCTGCTACATTGAATGCAAAAGGGTTGTTTATGCCGCAACAAGAAACATTTAAAAAATCGACAACAGCACCATGAAAAAGACGGTCAATTGCATTTCCAGTAGCACCCCCAACAAGAAAACCACAGGCGACCAACCCCAATGGGCCAAATTTTTCTGAAACCGACCATCTGACCACAACAAAACAAATTAAGAAAGCGATTATGATTAGTAGCCAGCGCATAATCTCCGTACTGTTTGCAAACAAGCCAAAATTTACCCCATAATTCCATGCCATAGTAAATTGCAAATAAGGTGGGAAAATATCAATTTTTCCCACCAACGGCAAATCTAAAACGTACAACATCGTGAGTTTGGAAAGCTGGTCGCAAAATAGAGATATTATTGCAATTTGAAGAATTTTATACATATAGCCTCTAGTGTTTAAAATGCCTTACTCCAGTGAAAATCATCGCAATTCCAGCATCATCGGCAGCTTTAATTACTTCATCATCTCTGATTGATCCACCTGGCTGAATCACAGATGATGCCCCCGCTTTAATTGCTGCCTGAAGTCCATCTGCAAACGGGAAAAAGGCGTCTGAAGCTAGTGCAGATCCACATGTTGGAAGCTCATCAAGACCTTGACTTTTAGCCATATCCTCAGACTTCTTAGCTGCAATTCTACAACTATCTACTCGGCTCATTTGTCCAGCTCCAATCCCGACTGTAGAACGATTNCTAGCATATACTATAGCATTTGATTTTACGTGCTTNGCAACCTTCCAAGCAAAAAGCATATCTTTGAATTCATTATCNGTAGGGCTTCTTTTTGTGACAACACGGAAATTATTTTGTGACGCAGGCTCCACATCTTTATCNTGTAACAAATAACCACCAGTTACGTGTCTNATGACTTTTGATGAATGCGCGGGATCGGTAACCCTTTCGGTTGTTAATAATCTTAGATTACTTTTTGATGAGAAGATTTTAAGCGCACCTTCTGTAAAGCCTGGAGCNATGACAACTTCCGTAAAGACTTTAATTATTTCTCTAGCCGACACCTCATCGATAATTTNATTTACGGCAACAATCCCTCCNAAAGCAGAAGTGGTATCGCAACTAAGAGCGGATTGATAAGCATCCACCAAATTACTTGCTGCTCCAACTCCACAGGGATTAGCATGCTTNATAATAACAGCTGCAGCTCCTTCATGTTCTAAAAACTCATTTAATAATTCAAGAGCAGCATCCGTGTCATTTATATTATTATATGATAATTCCTTTCCCTGGATTTGGTGCGCGGCGCCAACACCACCAAATAAACGTTCATCCATATAAAAACATGCGGCCTGATGGGGATTTTCACCATATCGTAAATCCTGAGATAGCGCCCCTGATATTGAGAAACGACGAGGTGTAATATTTTCGACATGCTCTAGCATCCAATTGGAAACCATAGCATCGTAATGGGCCGTTAACGCAAAAGCATTCTGAGACAATTTTTGTCTACAGGAGTAAGTGGTGCAACCATCATTCATTTCTAATTCCTGGATTAAACCATCATAGTCTTGAACATCAACCAATGTAGTAACATAAGTGAAGTTTTTTGCAGCCGCTCTAATCATTGCGGGGCCACCAATATCTATATTCTCAATACAGTGCCCGTAATCAGCACCACTCTTCACTGTTTCTGCAAATGGATATAAATTTACTACTAATAAATCTATTTCCTTTATTTTATTCTCCTGCATTGCGTCTAAATGTGATTTTTCATCTCTTATGGCCAACAAGCCTCCATGAACGCTTGGGTGAAGCGTCTTCACACGGCCATCCATCATTTCCGGAAACCCTGTTAACTCCGAGACTTCTGTCACATTACAACCTGCATCACGCAAAATGGACGCGCTACCTCCAGTTGAAACGATTTCAACATTTCTTTCTTGGAGATCTTTAGCAAGTTTTACGATGCCTGTTTTATTAGATACAGAGATTAGTGCTCGCCTGATTTTTATTAATTTGTCCAATAGAAATACCATTTTTCGTTTTNAAGAAGCTGATAGGACTTTATGCTATAAATTTTTAATTTTCGTTATCATATGATTTTGTGAAAGACCACCTGACCTGTTTTAAAAAACCATTAAATTCAGTCGAAAGAATGACCTGTTGTGTAGGAAGTGGAGATGAGTGCCCTTCACTGAAGTAATAACTCGGGTGAATACTTGGAGTTAAATTAAACGCTTCTAAAGTCCAAGTCCCTGCATTTTTTGAATTTAACTGCACGATATCGTTATCCAAAATTCGTACCNTTACTGTAGGATGGAATTGAAACCTCACCTCATATTCTAAAGCGTCATGAGAAATTAAATGGGATTTCCCCAAATTTGANANTAGAGTGATTTGATCCTCACCGTTCAATACCTTTCCGTTATTTGNTAATTCTAACTTTCGTTCCAAATTAATCCCAAATCTACTAGCATAAGCATTGTGAGAAACAGTAAGCTTAGTCCCGCCAGCTACTTTTACCTTATGTGCCATAACTTCTGTTGGACCATGAGTTAAAACATGCTCAAGTGCGGAGGAATAAGATATGTTTTTCACTAATTCTGCAGACGATTTGCCTTTAACACAAAATATTGAGTGTGACTGCGTGGCTCTCCCTGCTTTACGCCAATCCTTACCAAAATTAGCACCAGACCCACAGTTAACGATAAGCGGTTGTCTACCGTGTGTAAGTTCAAATCCTAAAATAGAGGCATGTGCTAAATTTGAATGTAAAGGATTGGGCAAACAACCGGCATCCTGTATTACACTAGTACGCCCTCCTTCAATGCGCGCGTAACCCATTTGTAAAGTTTTTGTCGTTTTATTTTTGTTTCCTGATAAAAATAAATAACGGTTTAATTCTCCTAAGTATTTACCCCAACTTCCGTTAAAACGGCATAAATTTCCATCTGCATGACGTAAATGGCGTAGGACAGGGGCAATTCGGTTTATAGCATCTACATGCGCTTGACTAGGCGTCCAGTCAGAGTCATGCAATCCATGAGCCACCCAAACCAAACACATAAAGATTTCGAGTAACTCTTGTGGATTTCTAGATAAAATACCACCATCCTCATCAATTTTATCTCTGCACTCTCTGGAAAGATACTCNGTGGCAACCGTGATAAAACNATCAAATCCATCAACATATAANCCACAATATATCAAGCCTACAATCGCCTCAAAATTTGTGTTTTCTTTNCTAGTTTTGGTGAACCTTTTTGATATGAAATTTGCTTGCTTATAAATAGATTTAAAATAAATGCTTATATTTTGTTCTGATAAGCCATCTAAGATTATCTCTTCATGATGGATCAATTTTATTANGCGTCTTCCAGTCAGCGTGGGCGTCCAACCCGGACCTGAACCTGATCCATATTTCTCTATCCAACCTAATACCCATCTCTGGACGATTTTTTTAGCTAGATTATCTCCCCTAGCAGCAAGATCATCCAACCAAGCAAATCCATGTAATTCCTCAGAATTTTCNATATTAATATGCGGATGGTCCCAAATAACGTTATTTCCGATCTCAATTATATTTCCAGAAATAAAAAAATTTCCTTCACAAATTTTATCGGCAATTAATGTATTTCCGATGGACCGAGGACCAGGTTTTGAAATGAACCACTCAGATTTTACGAAATCTCTTGCCAATCGAGCATTTACTAAGTGCCCAATCTTGAAAAANTAATTTCGTAAAACTCTTGTAAAGATCATTAGAAATAATCCCATCAAACTTAAGTTCTGAAACTTGACACCNTGCATTATTATTNTGAATANAGTGCATGTTATATGAAGCAAGTTTAATAGTTAAGATTAAACTTTTACAAGCTTTGCGATATAGAAACCATCAGTGCCGCCCNTCTCAGAAAAATGATTTGGAAGCAATCGCAATCCGCCCTCGTGCGTCCTGTATTCCTCCAAAAAAACTAAATCGTTGGGTAAATATTTATCTACNCTTAACTCGCTGAAATTACTCAATAGCTTGTGAACCTGATGCTCTCCCTCCTGTGGAAGTAATGAACACGTACAGTAAATAAGTTGACTATTCGGCTTCATCAAACTCACAGCGTGTTCAAGCATCTTATATTGCATACTAAACAATTTATTCAAACCTANACCCGATTTTGCATATGGTAAATCTGGGTGNCGCCTAATCGTTCCAGTTGCACTNCATGGAGCNTCTAAAATAATAACGTCAAATAAGTTTTTTATTTCAAATAGATCAGAAATAACAATTTTCGCTTCGAGAGATGTTCTAGTTAAATTTTCTTTTAGTTTTAAACTACGGTTTTCNGAAATATCTACTGCAGTCACATGAGCTCCAGCCGCTGCCATTTGCATGGTTTTTCCGCCAGGAGCTGCACATAAATCAAGGGCAGATTTCCCTTTAATTTCTTCAACAAGAAGCACCGGAATGCTAGCAGAAAGATCCTGAACCCACCATTCCCCTTCGTTAAAACCTGCAAGCTTTGAAAGCTGCCCAGCATTTTTTAATCTCAAACTATGCTTAAATATCTCAGTACCGTTTAATTCATTACAAAAATATTTAACTAGTGCCCGGTTTTTGAGAGTTATATCAACGGGAGGGCGCTCTAGATGTTGCTTTTCAATCTTTTCTACAATTGAACTTTCATATGACTTTAAAAGCNTTATTCTGAGCCATTTTGGTAATTGTGGAACTTTCATATTGTTCCAAGTGCTCTGTTCAGAAGCAGCCACTTTTCTCAAAACTGCATTGACTAACCCTTTGTAATTTTGAAGTCGTTTCTGCATCCCAACAATAGAAACGTACTCATTCACAATGCCATGGGCATCGCCATTGTCCATAATTTCTACAGTTGCTAANCTGAGGATATTGAAAATCTTTAANTTCGGTCTTTTCTTTAACAACGGAAGTAGTAATGCGTCGGCACGCTCCAAGGATCTCAATGCATTNAGCAGTAATCGCTGAGNGCGCGCACGATCAGAAGTACTAAGATTTCTCATCACAGAACTTAGATTTATTTCTGACAATAAGCGCTGTTCACCTAATATTATATCCATCAAAAAGCTCGCTTGAGACCGGGCTGATGGCATTTTTTTTTCAATCATTAAGTGAAATCCTTGCAATTTAAAACCATTTTATATACCTGAGATTTATCAGAGGAAAGAGTCGATGGTTAAGAAGCACGAAATACCTCCTGAGGCAGTACGCGCATTAGAAGAAGCTGAAGAGCGTCGTAAATTACTCAAGGATCGCCCAAATCCAAAAAAAGAGTTTGGTGGAAGGGATGGACCGGAACCAGTGAGGTTTGGTGACTGGGAACGTAAGGGNCTCGCAATAGATTTTTAATGCCACTTAGCAACAGGTGGTAAACTCATCAAAACAGCATTAGCATCATGACCAGTGGCTAGCCCAAACTTTGTGCCACGATCGTATACAAGGTTATATTCAGCATATAGACCTCTGTGTTGCAACTGAGTTTCTTTGTCACTTTCATTAAACTCATCGACCATTCTTTTTTCAATCAATGGTATGTAAGCTGGTAAGAAGGCTTTACCAATGTCCTTTGTAAGAGCAAAATCTGCCGCCCAGTCACCACTATTACGATCGTCCATAAAAATCCCTCCAACTCCCCGAGCTTTCTTACGGTGCGGGATAAAAAAATATTCGTCAGCCCATTTTTTCAACTTTGGATAAAGTTCAGAGCTATGCCTATCTAAGTAAGTTTTAAGTGTAGAATGAAAATGATGCGTATCTTCCTCATATTCTATACACGGATTTAAATCGGAGCCACCACCAAACCACCAAGCATATGGTGTCCAAAACATGCGAGTGTTCATATGGACCGCTGGACAATTTGGATTATTAACATGAGCAACTAAACTTATGCCGCTTGCCCAAAATTTTGGATCATCTCGCATTTCAGGAATACCTAAGCGATCAGCCATGGACTTTTGTGCAACTTTATTTAAGTTTCCATATACCGTAGAAACGTTTACTCCTACTTTTTCGAATATACGGCCATCACGCATTACACTCATTAATCCACCACCAGCATCGCTTCCAGACTCATCGTCACGTTTTGTTTCTTTGACTTCAAATTTGCCAGGGGCAATGTCCGAAAATGGACCCTCGAAATGTGATTTTTCTATCTTCTCGAATGCAGATACGATATCGTTTCTCAAACTTAAAAACCAATCACTAGCTTTATTTTTCTCAACGTCAGTAATTTCTGTCATCTTTGCTCTAATTCTGTTGGTATTTGGTTTAATGAAAAGGTGAAGATACAGGGTCTAAAAGGCATCGGCCTCCATCAACTGTAATTATTTGGCCCGTTACAAATCCTGAGGCGGGTGCGGCCAAATACTGCACAGTTTCAACTATTTCAGAAGCGGGTGCAATCCGGCCCAATGGAGTATGTGCTTCTATATCCTGCCGTAGTTGATCAGCTTCCTTGAGACTGTTCTGCAAACTTGCGGACATAATTGAACCAATTGCCAGTGAATTAACTCTTATCCGATTTGGAGCAAGTGAAACCGCAAGAGACCGGGTCATCTGATCCATTGCCGCAGTTGCTATTGAGTATCCCAAAAGTTTCGGCTGAGCCAGAGTTGAAGCAATTGATGATAAGTTTACGATAGTGCCAATAATCCCTTCAGCTTCCACCGCATCATCTGATTGCTTTATCATTCTTTTTGCCACATGTTGGGATAATCTAAAACTGTTCAAAACGTTCTGCTGCCACATCACAGCGATTGTTTCATCTTCCAAGTCAAGTGGATCTGTAAGCATAACTTGCCTTGAAGCGTTTATTAAAATATCTACGCGCTCAAAAGCATCAATTGTTGCAGAAAGAAGATTGGCTATCGTCAATCTCTCACGCAAATCTCCTGAGAAGTAACGGACATTACCGCTTTCACATTCTGGACCTAGTTCTTTTTTGAGACTTTCGTCATCCATATCAGCAAACATTACATTTGCGCCTTCACTAGCGAAGTGCTTTGCTATGGCTAAACCAATTCCATTGGCAGCTCCAGTTACAATTGTTGTTTTGCCTTCTATAGAAAAAGACATTTTTTCTCCCTTATAAGTTACACAAGCTTAAGGGTTTTTTTTTGATACTGCGAGAGGTTTTTCAGCCAAAATTACTTTAAACTTATTGTTACCGCCAATTTCTTTCCATTCTTTAAAATGTTTGGAGATTATGTTTTCGTAAGGAAGGTGCCTGTTTGAAACCATGTGTAATGAACCATTCTTAACTAAATTATTAGCCGCAGAAATTATGAACTTTTCACCTAATGCGATATCTATCTTACCATGTGTGTGAAAAGGTGGGTTCATAACAATAAAATTCAGCAGTTCGGGCGATTTCCATTTCAACACATCGTTCCAAATAAATTGCACTTTTGAGGTGACACAATTTTTTGCTGCACATGTTAACGCTCTTTTGGAAACATCAATTGCATAAATATTATCGACTGTATCTAAATTTTCCAAATATTTTGTAAGAAAGCCCCATCCAACACCAAAATCCGCTCCAGAACCCTTTAAATTATTTGGCAAATATTTCTTTAACAACTCCGATGCTGGATCAATATGATCTGCGGAAAAAACACCTGGAACCGTAATAAACTCATTATTTACTTTGTTCGATTTACTAGCGTGCCAATTTAATGGTAGATTTCCATTGCCGGGTCGAAAGACTGCAATCCTCCCGTGTGCCTTAGAAAGGTTTACTTCATAACACATTTCTTCTTCAAGTTCTTTAATAATAGAGACAATTCCGTCTTTTTTATCCCCATCGATAACAACAAATCCTGCTGGAGACATCATGAAACCCATCAAGACCAATTCTCGGGCAAGTTCTTTTGATTTTGGTAAAAGAACAATCGAAATATCTACAACAAGGTTAGCTTCCGGCTCGCAATTATAACCAAATAACGAGAGTGGGGAATACATTCTTACATCGTCTGTGAAAACGACTGTGTTGCGGATGTTAAAATGAGCCAAATCAGTTACACCACGCGGATTAATAAAACAAATCGATTTATTACCGGCAAACAAGCCTGGAGAATTTTCTTTTAAAACGGATAAACGCTTATCAAACATACTAATTTCTTGTTTAAGCAGAGCAAAGAAATCATTCCTTTTCCATTGTACACTGTAAAGGATGTTGATGCCGTCTAGAAAAGTCCATTACCTGAGCAACTTTTGTTTCGGCTATTTCATGACTAAAAACGCCCACGACGGCCATACCTTTTTTATGTACTGTCAACATGATCTCGAAAGCCTGTGTGTGGTTCTTACCAAAAAAACGTTCCAAAACTACCACCACAAATTCCATCGGAGTGTAGTCATCGTTTAATATGAGAACTTTATAAAGTGGCGGGCGCTTAGTCTTGGGGCGTGTTTCCAGCGCTACCCCTTGTTCACTATCCTGATCAAATTCATCTGACATTTGAGGCGGCACAACCGACATTTTTATCCAACGTTTTATTTTAATTACCTCAAATTTATATAATGTGTCAGTATAAATTGAAAAGACCTTTAAGGGCGACCGAAGAAATAAATAAAAATAGCAAGTAAAACACCCGATAATTAAATGTTACCCTCGCTACAACCAATACATTTGGTATTAAACTGAAAAATCAGCGCTATATGTTGTATATGTCTTTTATAAAAAAATAAAAAATAAGTAATATTAAGAGTTTATTTGACAAAGTTCCTGTAATATTGTTGATTCAACGAAAATAAACTGACCAGAAAACTGGCAGTATGAGGCAGAAAATTGGTAGTTAATCTAACGAAACGGCTTTTAAAGCCCGCTTGGACGGGCGTTTTAATTGCTATAATCTGTGTAAAAATTCTAATCTTGCCAAATTCAGGAATTGCAGCAACATACGCAGCAATGGTTATGGATGCTCGAGATGGCAAAATTTTGCATGCTGAGAATGCAGACCAAAGATTACATCCCGCTTCCCTTACAAAAATGATGACATTATACGTTGCATTCGAAGCAGTTGAGAATGGCGAAATAAGTCTTGATACGAAAGTTAAAATATCAAAGAAAGCTGCATCTGAACCGCCCTCCAAGTTAGGGCTAAGGGCCGGACAGACCATAAAGCTGCGATATTTAATCAGAGCCGCCGCTGTAAAATCTGCTAATGACGCAGCTACAGCTATTGGGGAAGCAATTGAAGGTAGTGAAGCAGCGTTTGCACGTCGCATGAATCGAACTGCAAAAGCGCTCGGCATGAAGCGGACAGTCTTTAAAAACGCTCACGGCCTTACCCAACAAGGGCATCTCTCTACTGCCAGAGACATGACAATACTTGGGCGTCATGTTTTCTACGATTACCCTGATTATTATAATTTGTTCTCTAGACGTACAGCAGATGCTGGACGCAAAAAAGTAAGTCACACAAACAGTCGATTTTTAGCGAATTACAGGGGAGCCGATGGTATCAAAACAGGATACACCCGTGCGGCAGGTTTCAATCTGACTGCATCAGCCGAAAGAGGAAGTGAAAGAATAATTACCACCGTATTTGGTGGTAGAAGCACTGCCACGAGGAATAAAGAAGTAGCAAAATTAATGGATCTAGGCTTCAGAAAGGCGCCAAGTAATATCGCAATAAAAAAACCGACTCTACCCAATTATTCGGCAATTAATTTAGGTTCCAAAAAAATTATAAGACCTTCTGGAGCAGTTAGAAAAAGCCTATTTCCTCAGCCACGCCCCAGTTCAAATCTGTCAATTGTAGCTTCCACCAGTCTATCAAATGAGATAGAAAAAACGCTGAGAATGCTGAATTTATCTTCACTAGAACCTACAAAAGAGAAAAAAATAGTAGTTCACCTTGCTAAGCTAGAGTCTACTAATTCATTTGATACCATTTCCAATAGCGATCAGAAAAAAGAAAACATGACCAAACA